>NZ_AMRI01000010.1 GCF_000299915.1 Gallaecimonas xiamenensis 3-C-1 | reverse complement strand
TTATCAAAAAACGTATCGACGGTGAGGCAGTCGAGGCCTTGGCTGACGGCACCGTCAGCACCCAGGAGCTGCGTAAAATTCCCCTGCCTCCGCCGCCCATTATCAAAAAGCGCTTCGACAGCGTGGAGATGCAGCGCAGCCTGGCCAGCGAGCCCAAGGTGCTGGACCTGCCGCTGCTGACGGTGATGGTGGATTTCGACGACGTGGCCACCGAGAACGACTTTTCCGACCTTATCTGGGGCCAGGGCAAGTCACTGGCCAACTATTTCAACAGCATGTCCGGCGGCCAACTGCGGCTGGTGCCCGCTGCCGACAACGACGGCGACGGCATCGTCAAGGTTCACCTCAACCGCAACCACCCCAGCTGCGGCAGCGATTGCAGCTACGGCATCAACGGCGTGCTGGCCCAGGCCCTGGTCCA
Organism: Gallaecimonas xiamenensis 3-C-1; assembly: GCF_000299915.1. Classification (NCBI taxonomy): domain Bacteria; kingdom Pseudomonadati; phylum Pseudomonadota; class Gammaproteobacteria; order Enterobacterales; family Gallaecimonadaceae; genus Gallaecimonas; species Gallaecimonas xiamenensis. The sequence continues at coordinate 143,067 of NZ_AMRI01000010.1, read as the reverse complement.
GGCCGACGACTACCTGGACTTCAGCCAGTACGACCTCAACGGTGACGGCACCCTGACCCCGGACGAACTGGCGGTGCAGTTCATCTTCGCCGGTAACGAGGCCGCCACCTCGGGCAACCCCAAGCAGTCCATCTGGGGCCATACCTGGACCATGCCCGCCGTCAACCTGGACGGCACCCGCTTGGAAAGCTACTCGGCCCTGGGTGAGAAACAGTGGGGCCACCGGGCCACCCTGGGCGTGCTGGCCCACCAGTTGGGGCACCTGTTGTTGGGCCTGCCCGATCTCTATCAGGACGATCCCGATCACGCCGGCGACATAGGCCAGTGGGGGTTGATGGGCACCGGCTCGTGGAACATGACGCCTCAAGATCACTTTATGGGGGACACCCCGGCCGCCCTCAGTGCCTGGTCCAAGTCCTACCTGGGGTTGCTGACCCCCAAAGCCCTGGTGGAAAGCGGCAACTACGACGTGGCCACCGGTGAAGTGCAGAAGATCTATCTGGACCCTTACCTGCGAGGCCAACAGCAAGGGGACTACCTGCTGCTGGACGTGCGCGACCGCAGCGGCTACGACAGCGCCCTGCCGGACCAGGGGCTGCTGGTCACCCAAGTCAGCCAGAGCGGCGCTGAGACGGTATCGACGGTGCAACTGCTGGCCGACGATGCGGTGCTGCCTGGCAGCCAGCAGCAGCGCAACCTGCGCCTGGCCACGGCCCAGGGCCTGCCGTCTGACGTGTACCTGTCCGCCATCAGCGATCCGGCCAGCCAGATGCGCTTTAGCTTGAATCTGGACGGCGGCCTAAAGGGCGCCCTGCTGGGCCACTACTACCAGGGTCAGCACCAGGAGGTCAGCGGTTCGTTGCAATGGCAGGGCCAGGCACCCCAGGCCACCAGCCGCCTGGAAGGCATCGATCTCTATGCCCCCAAGGCCGGCAGCTACAGCCTCAAGGTCCAGGGCGGCAGCGACAGCCGCGCCCTGAGCTGGCACCTGCAACCGGGTTGGCACCGGCTGATGCTGGACCAGCCCCTGTCGATCCGCGCCGGGTTTGACCTGCAACTGGCCGGCCCCGCCCTGGCGGTGGAACCGGGCACCCAGGCCCCGGCCGGGCAAGTGCTGGCTGGCCAGGGCGAGGCGGCCCAACTGAGCCTGCTGCTGGGCCAGGAAGCCCCCCAGACCACTGACAACCAGCAAAGCGACAGCCAAAGCGGCGCCGGTTTTGGGCGTTGGTTATTGCAGGTGCTGGGCGGCTGAAGACCGCATTTTTACTGACAAGGAGGCCTCTGGCCTCCTTTTTTGTGCGCCTTTTCCAACTTGGTCAATGGGCGATATCTCACAGAATTTAACATTGATCTGTTGTTTGTTTTTCGCTCATTTCGTAAACTTCGCAGCGTCGATTTCTTGTTCAAAACCACCTCGTCGTAGACGTTCTGGAGGGGTCATGTTCCTTGCACGTACGCTGCCTTGGGCGGTGCTAGCCACTTGCGCCCTGCTTTCAGGCCCTGCCGATGCATCAGCACCGGCACCCAGGCTTATTACCCTGTCTCAACCGGACGGGACCACCCTTCAGGCGCATCTGCGCGGGTCTGCTTTTTTCAGCTGGTATGAAGATGTCCAGGGCCATGCCCTGGTGCAGCAGCAGGGCCGCTGGGTCTACGCCCAACTGCAGGACGGCAAGCTGCTGCCCTCGCAAGTGTCCGCCAACGACGCCGCGCCGGCTTTTGCCGTTACCGGTTTCAAGGCGCCCCTGACCGAACAACAGCAGGCCCTGCAACAGCTGCCCCTTAGCCTCCAGGTTGAACGGGCCAACAGCCAAAGCCGCAGCCTGGCTGCCAGCGCCATCACCGGCCGCAGGGCCCTGCTCACCATACAGGTGGCCTTCGACGATGTGGCCAGCCAATACGACTTTGCCGGTACCCTCTTTGGCGGCGGCAAGAGCCTGGTCAACTACTACCAGGCCCAAAGCGGCGGCGCCCTGACCCTGGAGCCAGCCACCGAAAGCGAGGGGGCGGCCGACGGCATAGTCCATGTACAGCTGTCCCGTAACCATCCGGCCTGCGGTTCCGACTGCGACTACGGCATAGACGGCACCCTGGCCGCCGCCTTGGCCGCTGCCGACCCTTATGTGGATTTCAGCCGCTACGACAGCAACGGTGACGGCACCCTGGCCCCCAGCGAACTGGCGGTGCAGTTTATCTTTGCCGGTGAGGAAGGGGGCTATGGCGCCACCGGGCCTGCCATTTGGGCCCACCGCTGGGTGATGCCCACCCAGACCCTGGACGGCAAAGCCCTGCGCGACTACCTGGTGGTAGGGGAAAGGCACGGCGACCACGCCGCCACCATGGGGATCTTCGCCCATGAGCTGGGCCACCTGCTGCTGGGCCTGCCGGATCTGTATGTGGACGGCGCCCCGGCCGGCATAGGCCGTTGGGGCCTGATGGGCTCTGGCTCTTGGAACAAGGTCACCAGCGATACCTACCTGGGCCAGACCCCGTCGGATCTGAGCGCCTGGTCCAAGAGCACCGCTGGCCTGGCCAGCAGCGAGGTCGTGGACGGTGAAGGCAACCAGCAACTGGGCGGTGACGATATCCAACGGATCTTTATCGACCCCTACCTTCGCAGCCAACAGCTGGGTGAATCCTTGTACCTGGCCTACCGGGGCGGCGGCTACGACGACAGCCTGCCCAAGGCCGGCCTGCTGCTGAGCCAGGCCGACCCCAGGGTCACCGACAACAGCGATCTGGGCCGCCCGGTGCTGGCCATCATCCAGGCCGACGGCCGGGGTGATCTGGAAGCGGGCAACAACCACGGTGACAGCGGCGACATTTTCCCGGGCTACCGTGACGTGCGCCAGTACCAACCTGTAACCCGTGACGGCCAGCAAAGCCCGGTGCTGCTAAGCGCCATCAGCGATGCCGCCCTGCCCATGAGCTACAGCCTAATTGTGGCCAACGACAACCGTTCGGCGCTGCTGCAGCACAGCTACCAGGCCAGCCCAACCCCGGTTTCCGGCGGCCTGCGCTGGGGCTTTGAACTGAACAACCAAGTGCTGGACGGCATCGATTTCTACCTGCCCAACGCCGGCACTGTCACCCTGGCCCTGCACCAGTGGAGCGGCACCAGCCAGCCTGGCAGCCTGATCGCCGATCTGGGCAGCTTCAGCGGTGCCGCCGGTTGGCACCGCTGGCTGCTGGCCAGCCCCCAGGTCCTGGCCGGCAAGGCCATGCTGGTGGTGGCGTCCAATGCCGGCTTTGCCACCGAGCCCAAGGCCGCCAGCAACCAATACAGGCCCAACGGCCAGGCTCTTGGCCAGGCGGCGCAAATCAGCCTGCTGCTAAGCGCCAGCAGCCCGGTGGCCGAAGGCAGCCGCGACTACCAGTTCAGCACCCTGGAAGACCAGCCGCTGACCATCGATCTGGCCGCCCTCGGCTTGGCCGATGTGGACTTCGAACTCAGTTCCAACCAGGCCGGTACCCTGAGCCGCGAAGGGGATCTGCTGATCTACACCCCGGCCCAGAACTTCTTCGGCGAGGCCCGCTTCAGCTTGCCCAGCCAAGTGGCCGGTACCAACAGCAGCGGCGATCGCATCATAGTAACGGTGGAAGCGGTCAACGACGCCCCCACCCTGAGCGTGGCCGGCAGCACCAGCCTGAGTGGCGCCGCCACCCTCAACCTGGTGGCCCAGGGTCAGGACGTGGACGGCGACAGCCTGAGTTACCGCTGGCAGCAGACCTCAGGCCCGGCGCTCACCTTCAATGCCAGCAGCGCCACCTTGAATGTCAGCCTGGCCAACCCGGCCAGCACCCAAAGCTACGGCTTTACCGTGACGGTCACCGATCCCAGCGGCGCCAGCGTCAGCCGCAACCTGACCGTCAGCCAGAGCCCGGCCCCCAGCAACCCCGGCACCAGCAGCGATAGCAGCGGTGGCGGCGGCGGTGGTGGCAGCCTGGGCTGGCTGAGCCTGTTGGCCCTGGCCCTACTGCGACGCATTCGCCAATAAAAAAAGCGGCCCCGGGGGGCCGCTTTTTTACGCTTCAAACCAGGCTGTCCACCACGCCGCCATCTACCCGCAGCGCCGCCCCGGTGGTGGCCGAGGCCTGCTCTGAGCAGGTGTAGACGATAAGGTTGGCCACTTCTTCACAGCTGGCCAGGCGCCCGATGATGGAAGAAGGGCGCAGGACCTTTACAAAGTCGCGCCCCACCTCCTCGATGGACTTGCCGCTGTGGGCTACCTCCTCGGCCAACATGGCCTCGACCCCTTCACTGAGGGTGGGCCCCGGCAGCACCGCGTTGACGGTCACACCGCTTTCGCGCATCCGTTTGGCCAGGCCCCTGGACAGGGCCAGCACCGCCGTCTTGGTCATGCCGTAGTGGATCATGTCCTCGGGGATATTCAGGGCCGACTCCGACCCCAAAAACACCACCCGCCCCCAGCCCTTGGCGGCCATGGCCGGCAGGTAGGCACGGGACAGGCGCATACCGGACATGACGTTGACGTCGAAAAAGTGCTGCCACTGGCTGTCGGGGGTGTCAAAGAACTCCTGGGGGGCAAAGATGCCGGCGTTGTTGACCAGGATGTCGCAGGCCGGCACCGCCGCCACCAGTTTGTCGCAGCCCTCGGCGCTGGCCAAGTCGGCGGCAACCCCAAGCAGTTGGGCTCCGGGCACCGCCGCCCCTATGGCCGCCACCGCCTTGTCCACCTTGGCCTGGGTGCGGCCGTTGACCACCACCTTGGCGCCACAGGCCGCCAGCCCCTTGGCAGTGGCAAGGCCAATACCCAGGGTTGACCCCGTCACTATGGCCAGCTTGCCTTGCAGTTCAATCTTCATACTCCCTCCCTAAGTGTCTGTTATTCGGCGCCGATGCCCGGCCCCTTGGCTTAAGGCTGGCCGATTTGGCCCAGGGTGCAACTCAGGCTTTGGCCGGGGCCGCAGCCCGGCGCGCTTTGAGGCCAAAATGCACCGCCATCAACGCCAGCAACAGCATAGCCGCCATCTCCAGTGCCAAGGTCAGGCTGATGGCCGGCATATAGCCGCCGCCGGCCAGGCGCCAAGCAAAGACGCCGCCAAAGAGCGCCGGGCCCAGGCCCAGGGCAGACTGCTGTACAGTCGAGAGCATGGCGCTGGCGCTGCCGGCATCGGTCTTGGACACATCGGCCAGGCCAATACGGTAAAAGCAGCCGACGATAAGGGCCTGCCCTGCCCCTATCAGCAGGCTCGCCGGCACCAGGGCCAGGGCGCTCACCTCGGGCCAGGCCCTGGCCATACTGGCAATCAACAGCCCCAGCCCCGGGATCTGCAGGGCCAGGCCCAGCAGCAGGGTCAGCACCGGGCCCAGCCGGCCATTGACCCTGGCACTGTTCACGGCCACCACCGAGAACGCCAGGCCGAGGGCCAGAAAAGCAGTGCCGGACTGGGACGGGCTCATGCCAAGGCCCGCTTGCAGGGTCAAAGCCAGTACGAACATAAAGCCGCTCCAACTGGCAAAAAACAACAGCGCCAGCAGCAGGCCAAAACGCATGGACCCCAGGGCAAAGAGCCGGGGCGGCAGCAGCGGCCAGGGCTGGCGCTGCTCCACCCGCCACAGCCAAAGGCCAAGGGCCGAGGCCGCCAGGGGCATCAGCTGCGCCCAGCGCGGCCAGGCCAGCACTGGCCCCAAAGCGCTGGCCAGCAGCAGGCAGCAGAGGATAAGCCCCAAGAGCCCGGCGCCCTTGAGATCCAGGCCAGGGGCCTGATCGCTGCGGGTCTGGGGCACCCAGCGCGGCGCCGCCCAGAGGATGGCGGCGCAGATGGGCAGGTTGATAAGAAAGACGCTGCGCCAGCCCATGCCAGCCAGATCCCAGCTGACCAGCAGGCCGCCCAGTACCTGACCGATGATAAAGGCCAGGCCCCCCACCGACCCATAGGCGCCTATGGCCTTGGAATGGCTCTCCCCGTGCAGGCTGACATGCAAAGTAGCCAGGATCTGCGGTACCGCCAGGGCGGCGGCCAGGCCCTGCAAGACCCGGGCAACCAGCAACATGGGCACAGACGTGGCCAGGGCGCAGAACAAAGACGCCAGGCCAAACAGTGCCACGCCGAGGCTAAAGAGGCGGCGCCGGCCAAGGCGGTCCCCCAGGCGCCCGCCCAGGGCCAGGCTGACCGCAAAGGCGATGCCATAAACCGCCACCACCAGCTCCAGCTCGGTATGGCTGGCCCCCAGATCGGCGCTGATGGCGCCAAGGGCGACATTGATAATGGAAAAATCCACCAAAGGCAGCAATTGCCCGGCCAGCAGCACCAAGATACCGGGCCAGGCCAATTGCGGTTGGGAAGGGGCATTGCTCATGGTTTCACCTTGTCAGCAACAGCAAAGGCTGGCAGTCTGCTCCCCAGTTTAACCTGGTACCAGTGCTTGCTTATCCTGGTATAAAAACTACCTGTCGGAGCCCTGTCATGGACCATAACACCACCCCTAACGTCGAACTGGCCGCCTTCCTGCGTTCACGCCGTGAAAGCCTGGATCCCAAGCGCCTGGGCCTGCCCCAGGTGGGTCGGCGCCGTACCCCAGGGCTGCGCCGGGAAGAAGTGGCGCAACTGGCCGATGTCAGCGCCACCTGGTACACCTGGCTGGAACAGGGCCGCGCCGTCAAAGCGTCCAGCAAGGCACTGGAGGCGATCACCACCGCCCTGCAATGCACCGTTGCCGAGAAGCGCCATGTGTTCCGCCTGGCCGGCCAGCCCGAGCCCGTGGAGGCCAAGGTTCCCTGCCAGCAGGTGTCCCTGGCCAACCAAATACTGCTGGACCAGTTGGACCCCTTGCCGGCCCTGATGGTCAATGCCCGCCTGGATATCGTCGGCTTCAACAGGGCCTATTGCGACCTGACCCGGGTGGAGCTTGGGGACATTGCCCCGGCCGACCGCAACTGCATTTACCTGAGCCTTACCAATGCCAACTGGCGCCAGAGCATAGTGTCCAAAGAGCAGGTGCTGCCGAAGCTGGTGGCCTTCTTTCGAGCCAATATGGCCGGTGCCCCTGATACCCCAATCTGGCAGCAGTACCTGGCCAAGTTCAGGGCCGCTTCAGAGGAGTTTGAACAGCTCTGGCAGCGCCAGGACGTGGACTGCGTCACCAACCTGCAAAAGCGTTACTACCACCCGGCGGTAGGGGAAATGGAACTGCAACAGAGCAACTGGTGGTCGGCCCCCCGCAACGGCGACCGGCTGCTGGTCTGCGTACCGGTGAACGAACAAAGCCGAGCAGCCCTGGCACGGGTAACGGTCCGCCCTTAGCCCTGGCCACAGCGCCGGCCCCTTGTGCTACTGTCCCCCGGCCTAGCTGTCGCCAATTCAACACAAAACGTCACGAAAAGGAGTTCAAGCCCTTCCATGAGCAACCTCAGCAGTACCTGGTTCCAGGGCATCAAGAAAATCAAAACCGATAACGACTTTGTCCAGCAGCAGGCCAGCCTTGGCACCCTGCTGGACCAGGGGTTGCCGGTCGACAGCGAAGACCCCCAGGGCCGCACCGCCTTGCAGATGCTCTTTGCCAAACCCAGCCCCAGTGTACGGGCGGCCAACTGGCTGCTGGACAAGGGGGCCGACCCTGACCGGGTGACCGATCTGCGCCTTAGCATCAGCGACCTTTACCCGCAAACAGGGGACAGCGCCGAGCAACTGCAGGACAAGCAATACCGCGCCGCTCCCTACCTGGCGTTGATGGCGGCCCACGAGGCCCGTTATGGCGCCGAACAAGGGGTGGTAGACAGCCACTATTACCAGCAGATCTTCCAAAAGGCCCTGGCCACACGCCAGCGTATTGAGGCCCTCAAGGCCTGCTTTACTGACCTGCCCCTGGGCTATCGCCTTTGCACCACAGCCATCAAACACCCCTGGCAAAGCCACTGGGGCGGCCTGCCCTGGCTGCCAAGCAAAGCGCCGGCCCCGGCACTGGCCCCAGAGCTGCGGCTGCTGTGCCAACTGCACTTTGACGCCCTGGCCGGCCCCCATCCGCTGCCGTCCACCGGATTGCTGCAAGTGTTTGTCGACCCCGAGGCCTTGGAAGTGGCCGCCCAGGACCCCAGTGGCGACCCTCGCTGTCATCACCAGCCCCTCACTGTGCTCTATTGGCCCGAACTCCCCGCCAGCCCATCGGATTGGCAGCCCATGGCCCAATGGCAGCTGCGCGGGTCAGAGTGCCGCCTCAGCGATCTGCCGCCCGGCGAGCTCCAGGCCATCAGTTGGCAGCCGCGCCGCCAGTTGGACGGCCAGCACCTCGACGCCCAAATGGCCACCCTGCCCGCCCACTTGCGGCCGGACGCCAAGGCCTTGGACGACGAGTTGCAAAGCTACGATTTTGGCCTGCTGCCCCAGCTCGGCAGCCTGAGCCAGGAGTACTTACCCAAAGGCCACCTGCCGCTGCTGCATCTGCTGCACCAAAGCTATGGCCGCCTGCTGCTGAGCCTGCCGGCCCAGGCCCTGGCCGGCCAGCACAGCGACTGGCAAGGCCTGGTGCTGACCCGCTCTTACGACTAAACGCAGCCAACAAAAAGGGCGCCTCTATGGCGCCCTTTTTGTTGGCCGTTAACCCAGCCCAGCCCGGCGGGCGGCCACCTTGGCCAGGGCCGCCCAGTCCAGGTCGCCGTCCCCCTGGGCCATGGCGTCCAAGAAGTTGTCCTTCATGGTGCTGGCAAAGGGCATGGGCACCTGGCCGGCCTCCCCGGCTTCCAGGGCCAGGCGCACGTCTTTGAGCCCCAAAGACAGCTTGAAACCGGCCGGCTGGTAGCGCTGCTCGGCGATCATGGCCCCGTAGTTCTGGTAGGCCGGCGCCGCAAAGAGGGTGCTGGTCAGCATCTGGATAAAACCACTGCCGCTGCCGCCATGGGCCTGGACCAGGGCCGAGGCCTCCCCCATGGTTTCAATGGCGCTGGCCAGGCAGAAGTTGGCCGCCAATTTCACCACATTGGCCTGGGCCGGCTGGTCACCAAAGTGCCAGGTCTTCTGGCCCATGGCGTCCAGCAGCGGCGCCACCTTGGCCAGGTGCTCGCCCTGCCCGGCCGCCAGGATATTGAGCATGCCCGCCTCGGCCACATTGACCCGCCCCAGTACCGGCGCCGCCACATAGCCGATCCCCTGTTGCTGGTGACTGGCCGCCAGGGATTGCGCCAGGGCCAGGGAAATGGTGGCCATATTAAGGTGAATAGCCCCGGCCTTGAGGCTGGCCTGGGCGCCGCCGTCAACGACCACGCTCTGGACAGTAGCGTCGTCCGACAGCATGGACGCCAGCACGTCCACCTCGGCAAAGTCCCCTGGGCCCTTGGCCGCCTCGGCCCCCAATGCCACCAGGTCCTGCACCGGCGCCTGGCTGCGGTTCCAGACCTTAAGGCTGAACCCGGCCTTGATCAGGTTGGCGGCCATGGGTTTGCCCATGGTGCCCAGGCCAATAAATCCGACTTTCATGGCGTTATCTCCTGTCTTTACGTGCTGTCAGGGTAGCAGCTGCGGCCCTTGGTCCGGCTTTGGAAACAGTGCGTCTGAAAAGGCTGTTGGGCCAGAGGCCTGGCCCGGCTAAAATAGCCAAACGTTTTACCGCCCAGGACCGCCCGCATGACCGACCGCTTGACCCTTATCCGCCCCGACGACTGGCACCTTCACCTGCGTGACGGTGACGTGCTGGCCCATACCGTTCCTGCAACGGCCCGCCAGATGGGTCGCGCCATCATCATGCCCAACCTCAAGCCGCCGGTGATGGACGCCGCCCAGGCCCTGGCCTACCGCGACCGCATCCTGGCCCAGCGCCCGGCCGGCTCCCACTTCGAACCGCTGATGGTGCTGTATCTCACCGACAACACCACCCCGGCCATCATTGCCGAGGCCAAGGCCAGCGGCAAAGTGGTGGCGGTCAAGCTCTACCCGGCCGGCGCCACCACCAACTCCGACTCCGGGGTGACCGACCTTGGCAAGCTGGACGACGTCTGCGCGGCCCTGGCCGAAAATGACATGCCGCTGTTGGTACATGGGGAAGTGACCCACAACCACGTGGACATCTTCGACCGGGAGAAGGCCTTTTTGGACGATATCCTGGCACCGCTGGTAGCCCGTCACCCGACCCTCAAAGTGGTGGTGGAGCACATCACCACCAAGGACGCCGCCGAGTTCGTGCAAAGCCAGGGCCCCAACGTGGGCGCCACCATCACGGTGCAGCACCTGGCCTACAACCGTAACCACATGCTGGTGGGGGGCATTCGCCCGCACCTGTTCTGCCTGCCCATTCTCAAGCGCAATATCCACCAGCAGGCCCTGCAAGACGCGGTGGTGAGCGGCAACAACAAGTTCTTCCTGGGTACCGACTCGGCCCCCCACGCCAAGGGCGCCAAGGAAAATGCCTGCGGCTGCGCCGGTTGCTACACCGCCTATGCCGCCATCGAGCTCTATGCCGAGATTTTCGAAGACTTAGGGGTGCTGGACAAACTGGAAGCCTTCGCCAGCTTTAACGGCGCCGACTTCTACGGTCTGCCCCGTAACACCGACACCATCACCCTGGTTAAAGAACAATGGGTGGCCCCCACCGAGCTGCCCTTTGCAGGCGACGTGATAGTGCCGCTGCGCGCCGGCGAGAGCCTGCGCTGGAAGTACCTGGGCTAAGGCCGGGCATCAATAAAAAACGCGGGCCAAAGCCCGCGTTTTTTATTTCACCAACAGCTGTACCAGCGCCTTGGCGCTGTTGCGTAATTGCTCTGGGTCGTCATAGAGCCGCTCCATCACCACTATGCCCCGGGTGTGGGTAAGCAACAGCAATGCGGCGTCGGCAACCGGCAGGGCCAGCTCCTGTGGCGACTGCATAAGGCGCTCTGTGATGCAGGCCTTGAGGGTGTCCATCTGGGCACGCAGGGCTTCTTGAATGGCCGGGGTGGCGCTCTCACTGGTGGCGGTCTTGGTGGTCAGGCAGCCGCGCCGGTCGGTGCGGATAAGGTTGATGCTGAAATCAAACATCGCCGCCAGAGCGTCTTTGAGCTGCGGCTGGGCCAAGGCCTTTTTGATGCCCTGCATGTATTTGGCCAGGTAGCGGCGGTAGGCGGCGATAAAGAGCGCTTCCTTACCGCCGTAGGCGTTATAGAGCGAGCCGCGCTGCACACCGGTGGCCGCCGCCAGCTCCTGCATGGAGGTACCCACAAAGCCTTTTTTCCAGAACAAAGCCAGGGCATCTACCAGTACCTGCTCTTCGTCAAATTGCCGGACGCCCGCCATGGCCCCTCCTTATCGAATACCTGCATGGTGCTCATCGTTGGCTCATATGATCGCATCATTGACAGTCATGTCAATCATGACAACAATGTCAAAAATGACACAGCTGTCAAAGATAATAGCGAGGCCCCTATGACCACCGCCGACAACACCGGGCACCCCGGGAATAATGATTCGCAGCGTATTCCCTGGGCCGCCATCCTGGCCGGCTTTTGCGCCAGCCTGATCGGCATCGGCCTGGCCCGTTTTGCCTACACGCCGCTGATCCCGCCGTTGATCTCCGCCGGTTGGTTCAGCGCCGACAAGGTGATTTACCTAGGCGCCGCCAACCTGGCCGGTTACCTGATAGGCGCCCTGCTGGCACGGCCTTTGGGCCGGCGCTTTGGCAATGTGCCAGTGCTAAAGGTGATGATGCTGCTCACCGCCATCGCCTTTTTCGCGTGCGGCTTTCCGCTGTCCATCAGTTGGTTCTTCGGCTGGCGGCTGCTGTCGGGGGTCACCGGCGGGGTGATCATGGTGCTGGTGGCCGCCACCTTGCTGCCCCATATCCCGGCCAGCCGCCGGGGCCTTGCCAGTGGCGCCATTTTCCTCGGCCTTGGGGTTGGTATTGCTGGCTCCGGCACCCTGGTGCCCTTGTTGCTGAGCTGGGGCCTTAAAGCCACCTGGCTCGGCCTTGGGGCCATCGGCCTGCTGCTCACCGCCCTTAGCTGGCGCGGCTGGCCGCGCCATCATCAAGCCCAGCCAGCCATTACCGGCCGCAGCGCCGAGCACTCCGGCTTTGCCCTCAAGGTGTTTTATCTGCAATACGGGCTGATGGCCGCCGCCTTGGTGCCGACCATGGTGTTTATGGTGGATTACGTGGCCAGGGGGCTTGGCCAGGGCGCCCATGTGGGAGCCCTGTTCTGGGTGCTGTACGGCCTTGGGGCCATTGCCGGGCCGGTGCTTTATGGCCAACTTGGTGACAAGTTGGGCGCCTCAGGGGCACTGCGGCTGTTGGTGACGGTGCAGGCGCTGGCAGTCATGCTACTGCTGGCCAGCAGCAACCTGGTCAGTACCGCCATTGCCACTGTACTGATTGGTACCTTCCCGCCCGGCATGGTGCCACTGGCGCTGCACAAGGTGCACCAATTGCTGCCGGGGGACCACCAGGCCCAGGCCGCCACCTGGAGCCGGGCCACAGTGGTCTTTGCCAGCTTCCAGGCCCTGGCGGGTTATGGCTACTCCTACCTATTTACCCAGTCGGGGGGCAGTTACCCTCTGCTGTTTGCCCTGGCGGTCCTGGCGCTGGTGTTGATACTGCTTGGGGATGGGTTGCTGGTATTAAAAGCCGGCCGCAAGGGGCCTGCCGCCGAGCAGGCTTGATGAAAAACGCGGCATAAACCGCGTTTTTATGGCGCCAGGCACCAGGCCAGCAAAGGCGCCGCCAAGACGTTCAACAGCCCCACCAGCACCATCACCAGACCGGCTATGGTGCCCTCTTCCCGGCCCAGTTCCTGGGCCTTGGCGGTGCCGGCCCCATGGGCCCCCATGCCAAGGGCCGCCCCCTTGGCGAGGGCCGAACGGACCTTCAGGCGCAGCAGCAACACCTCGCCAATCACGCCCCCCAAGACCCCGGTTATCACCACGAAGATGGCGGTCAAATCCGGCAGGCCGCCAATGTCGGTGGACATGGCCATGGCAAAGGGGGTGCTGATGGAACGGGGCAACAGGCTCAGGCGCAAGGCGCCGTCCAGCCCTAGCAGGGTCGCCAGGGCCCAACTGGTCAGCACCGCAGTCAGGCTGCCGGCCAGGGCCCCCAAGGCCAGCACCGGCCAATAGCGGCGGATAACGGCCCTTTGTTCGTAGATGGGTACCGCAAAGGCAACGGTGGTGGGGCCCAGCAGGGCCACCAGCCAGCCGGTGGCGCTGATGTAGTCGTGGTAACTGGCGTGCAGGGCCAGTACCGGCACCAACAGCAAGGCCGGGGCCAGCAGCAGTGGCGTCAGCCAGCTGCGGCGCCAACGCCGGTGTATGGCCTTGGCCAACAGGTAAAAGGCGATGGTCAGCAAGGACCAGAAGGCCCCCTGCAACCAGGGGTTAGCGGGCAGGGTCATGGGCAAGGCGGCCTTTGACCACGGCGTCGATGACCAGGGCTGTAACCCCCAGCACCGCCAGGGTGCTGCCAAGGATAACCGCCAGCACCTTCAGGCCCAGCAGGCCAAACAGCTCGCGATGATCCAGCACCGCCAGCACGGCAGGTATGAAAAACAGCAGCATCTGCGCCAACAACCAGTTGGCACCCAGGCGCATGCTGGCCAGGTTCAAACGGCGGCTGGCCAGCAGCACCAGCACCAGCGCCAGGCCGGCAATGCCGCCGGTCACCGGCAACCCTGTGGCTTTGACCAGGGCGTCGCCCAGCAGCCAAAAGCCAACGATAAGGCCGATTTGCAGCAGGCGGCTGTGATGAAGGCCCCGGCTGAGTTGCCGGGAAAGGGATCGGACAGACATGGGGTTCTCCTTGACACCCAGCTTACTGCGCGGCAAAACATGTTAATAATGAATTGATAGAATCAACTCCATTCCAAATTGGAATAGCAATGGAATTCAAAGCATTAAGAGCCTTCGCCGCCGTGGTGCGCCAAGGGGGTTTCTCCCAGGCCGCCAAGCACCTGTTCGCCACTCAGCCCACCATCAGCAAGGCGGTGCGGCAGTTGGAGCACGAACTGGGCATAACCCTGCTGGACCGCAGCGGCCATAAGAGCCGCCTGACTGCGGCCGGGGAAGTGGTGTACCACAGGGCCCTGCGGATACTGGCCGAGCGGGACGATCTGCTGGCGGAGCTGGACGAGATCCGAGGCCTGCGCCAAGGCAGCCTGCAACTGGGGCTGCCGCCCATCGGCAGCAATATCCTCTATGCCCCGGTCTTTGCCCGCTACCGCAAGCGCTACCCGGGCATAGACGTGCGCCTGGTGGAGCACGGCAGCGACCGCCTGGAAAGCCTGCTGCTAAGCGGCGATATTGAACTGGGGGCAACCCTGCTGCCGGCCCCCGACACCTTCGACAGCCAGCCGGTCTGCTGTGAACCCCTGGTGGCGCTGCTGCCCGCCGACCATCCCTGTGCCGGCCGCCAGTCCCTGGATTTTACCGACCTGGGGGATACCCCTTTTATCCTCTTTGAGGCCAGTTTTTCCCTTAACCGTATCCTGCTGGGAGCAGCGAGGCGCCGTAACCTCAAGCCGGTGATCGCCGCCCGCAGCAGCCAAATCGACTTCATCACCGAGCTGGTGGCCACCGGCATGGGGGTGAGCTTTTTACCCCGGCGTATCGCCCAACAGCGCCCCCACCCCAAGGTGGCCCAGGTGCTGCTGGACGAGCCGGACACCCAATGGGACATGGCCATGATCTGGCGCCGGGACGCCTTCTTGTCGCCGGCGGCCCGGGCCTGGCTGGACATAGTGCGGGAGATCTACCCACCGGCCTGACGGCCCGCCCCGGCGCTGGTAGAATGGCGCCGCCAAAGAGGAGAGATACCGTGTCCAATGCCGTGATCCACGTGGTGGTGGGTTCCACCAACCCGGTCAAGGTGGCCGCCGCCCAAAGCGCCCTGGCCCCCTTCTTCCCCGACGCCCAGGTCAAAGCCAGGGGCATCAAGGCTCCGTCCGGGGTACCCGACCAACCCATGACCGCCGCCGACACCCGCCTGGGGGCCATCAACCGGGTTGCCTACTGCCGGGCCCAGGAACAGGCCGACTTCTATGTGGCCATGGAAGGGGGGGTGGATCTGCTGGAAGACGGCCCCGCCACCTTCGCCTATGTGGTGATAGACAACGGCCAGCAGCAATCGGTTGGCCGCAGCGCCAGCCTGCCCCTGCCCAAAGTGCTGTTTGACGGCCTGATGGCCGGCGAAGAGCTGGGGCCCCTTATCGACAAGCTGTTCGGCACCGACAACATCAAGCAAAAAGGCGGCGCCATCGGCCTCTTTACCCGCCACCAGGCCACCAGGGAAAGCACCTACACCCAGGCCCTGACCCTGGCCATGGCGCCCTTTTTAAACCCGTCGCTGTTCGCAGAATAAAAAAGCCGGGCTAGGCCCGGCTTTTTGCTGCCACTTACCAGCTGTATAGCAGCCTGAGGTAATTGACGAAGAAGCTCAGCAGCCATATCCCGGCCAGGGTGCCGGCCAGGCATTGACCCGCCGCCAGCAGGCTGGGCTTCTTACTGCCGTGGTGCAGCCCCAGGTAGGCCAGCACCGCCCCCACAGCCAGGCAGATCCACCACTCCTTCTGGTGGTAACTGCGGGTGAAGATCTCCGCCAGCACCAAGCCGATGGCCCCGCTGTAGCAAAGCTGGGTGCCCCTGTTCCTAAGGGCCAGGCTGCCCATAAACACCAACAGGCAAAGGCCCCCTATCACCGCCACCAACAGCAGCGACAGCAGCAGGTACCAGATCCCCTGCACCTGGGCTAGCCAGCGGGTAACAAAGTGACTGATCAGGTAGCCGCCCAGCAGGCACAGCAGGGTTTGCACTGGGCCAAAACGGCTGTGCAGGTTGTCGCCGCTCTTAAAGGGATCAAGATTCAGCATGGCAATCACTCATAGTTCATCAGCCGGTTCAAGGCCGAGGAGCCGATGGCCCTGACCTGTCTGCGGTTGGCGCTAAAGGCCGCCCGCCTTGCCCTGAAGATGGCCAACAGGCCGCAGAGCATCACCAAATCCAGGCCGATGGCGGCCACGTGGCCAACGCCGCCCAGCAGGTTGGACAGGCTCAGGTAACCAAGGGAGAAGCCACCGGAGAGGCCCGGGTGCAAGTGGCTCTGCACCAGGATGGCACTCATCAGCAAGGTGGTGCCCATGTACCAGCCAAAGAGCCGCCAGGGCCGCCAGATCTGATCTGACCCCAGCCATTGGCGCATGGCCATGGCCGGCAGGAAGCTCAGCAGCAGCACCTTTATCAGCAGGTAGGGCTGACCGTTGAGCAGCTGCATCAACCCCAGTTTGAGGCTAACCAGGGCGCTGCCCAGTACCTGGACACTGGCGTAGAGGTGCCACTGGATCTGGCCACCGGCCAGGCTGTCCAGCAGCGCCAGCAGCAGTACCAGCACCGTAAAGAGGATGCCAAAGGAGAGACCAAAGCGCTTCAGCGACAGGCTTTGGCGAGCCTGATCCAGGTGCTTGGCGGTGCCAAGCAGGCTGTCTTTAAGGGCCTTGGCGCCCCGGCCGGTAAAGCCCCGGCTGTAATAGCCGTTGTGGCCCGGCAGCTTGTCACTGGCTACCAGCTCGAAGGTGGAGCTGGCGATGGGGGTGGCAAAAAGGCGCTTGCAGGCCTCGTCATCAAAACGCTTGGCCAGCCGTTCGGTCTCTTTCACCACCGCCTGGTCGAAACAACCCTTGAGGTCGTAGGGCACCAGGGCGCCACCGACAAAGTGGCAGCCCTGGGTCAACTGGCCGTCGACCTTGATGTCGCTGCTGGCGGTGTGCAGGCTGCCTTCCATATGGGAGATCAGCGGAAAGCCGGTTATCTCCTCGAAGCGAAAGCTGTCCAGCTGCCAGCTGGCCACCCTGTTCAGGGGCGCCTGGGGCACCCTGCCGTTCAGGGCAGTGGTGACATAGTGGTCCAGCCAGGGAAAGTCCGCCGAGCTGGCCCAGCGGCATTTTTGGTGGGCCTGCACCGACATGATCGCCGACAGGCTGACAGTAAAACGGCCGGTGCCGGCGCAGGGCGAGCAGCTGAGGGTACGGGTGCCGTTACAGGTGCCGCAGGTGCGCTTGCCGTTGCCATAACAGGCGCTGCAGTCCCGATAGCCGCTGCCAGAGCAGCTGTAGCAGCGCTGGCGCGAGCCATTGGAACCGTGGATATAACCACCGCTGCAAGAGCCGCAGCTAACCCGGCCACCGCTGCAAGACCAACAGGTTACCTGGCCTGAGCCGCTGCAATTGTGGCAGCGCACGCACCCTTGACCGCTGCAGTTGCTGCAGATCTCGATATAACTGTGGGTGCGTTTTTCCAGATCCCTGCGTAGGCTGAAGGAGGCCACAGGGTCCTGCTTGATCAACCCGACGGCCTTGGCGATCAGCTCAGGGTTCCTGCCGTTGTGGCAGGCCTGTTCGTAGGCCTTAAGGTGATGGTCGCACTCGGCTTCATTGCGACAATCATGGTTGCGGGTGCCGGTCTCCCTGGAGCGGGTGCGATGTGAGCTCAGCTCGTAGACACCGGAGGTTTTAAGGGGGTGGTCGGCGGCTTTTTCGTTACTGGCGTCGATATCGAGGCGATAGCCGGGCAACCAGTTGTTGGCGAAGGTGGCGGCCGCCTTGCCGGTTAATGGGGTCATGGTTTATTTCCTCTCCAGAGCCACGTGGAAAATGTCCGAGGCCTGTCCGGCCTTGACCTGCAGCACCAGGCTCTTGCTCTGGTATCCGGGGGCGTCCACCTTGATGCGGTATTGGCCCGGAGGCAACGCCATGCCGTACTGGTACTTGTCGGGGATGTTCATCACCCGCACCCTGGCCTTGGCCGGGCTGGTCTTTATCTGCAGCCGAAACACGCTGCTGGGGGACGACACTGTGGGGAGAGGGTTGGGAGCGGCAGGCACTGAGGGCACCAGGAATTGGTAGATCACCAACCCCAGCCAAATCAGCATCCATACCGTAATGAGTTTTGCCGTTTTAATCATCTGTCTTATTTCTGACGGTTCTTCCCTGCGCCAAACCATGCCTAGCGCCTAGCCCATGAAATATAAGTCAAATAACCACTAAGGACTATTGAAAATAACAAGGTGCCTAGTTTGTCCCCATTCCCTAATAGGGTTTGGGGAAAACCGGGCCAGGCCCGGCGCCTTTATTGGCCCAGCTGTTTATACATCACCGTGGTGCCGTCCAGGCTGCTGCCGTCGGGGCTGAGGGCAAAGGCCGGTATCACCCCGACCGTGACAAACCCCAGCTTGCGGTACAAAGGCTCGGCCTTGTCGTGGGTGCGGGTGTCCAGAGTCAGCAGGGTAAGGCCCATGGCAGAGGCCTCTGCCAGCAGGTGAGTCATCAGGGCCTGGGCTATGCCCCGGCGCTGATAGTCTCCGTGCACCAGCAGCTTGGCCACCTCGGCCCGGTGAGGCTGGTTGGGCGGGGTATCGGCGTCCAAGAGCACTGTGCCTACCACCCGCCCGTCGGCCTCGGCCACAAAAAGCCGCAGCCGGCCCCCCAGCCGGGGCAGCACCTTTTGCCGCCAATAGCCCCTGGCATCTTCCAGGGTGAAGGGGGCAATAAAACTGACCGACGCGCCGTCGGATACGCAGCGGTGCAGTACCGCCGCCAGGTGGTCAAGCTTGGCCTGGGCCTCTTGGCCCTGCAATTCCTTGATATGCACCGCTATTTCCTCCATCAGATCAGCACCAGCAGGTACTGGGCGCTTTGCTCCCCCAGCACCTGAAAACGGCTTTGGCCAAAGGTCTTGTAGCGCAGGCAATCCCCCGGCCCCAGATCGTAGGCCTGGTCTTCTACCCACAGCCGCAGCTGCCCGCTTTGCATTACCAGGTGGTGCTCAAGGCCAGGGCGGGTGGGCTGGGGGTAATGGAGACTGGCCCCCGCCTCCAGGGTGCAGGCCAGCACTTCGCACGACAACCCGGGCTCGGGGGGCGAGACGCTGCGGCGGCTAAAACCGCTGGCCTGATCCTGCCACAGAGGCTGGTCGGCCAGGGGCACCAGGGCGCGGGGGCCGCTTTCCACCTGGGCCAGCAGGTGCGACAGGCTCAGGCCAAAGGCCGAGCAGATCTTGGCCAGCACCGCCGTGGTGGGGCTGACTTCGGCCTTTTCGATACGGGACAGGCTGGCGCGGCTGACACCGGCCCGCTGGGCCATTTCATCAAGGGACCAGCCCTGCTGCCGGCGAAGGGCCCTAAGCCGGTTGGCCAGGGTCAGTTCCAAGGGGTCGCTCATGAGCATATCCGAACATCAATTCTCAGTTTTGGGAATTTATGATCGAATCCGGGAACTCACAAGGCTTTTAATCGGCTACCAGCGCAAAGCCCTGGCCGCCGTCAAACCACCACAGGGGCTGGCCCGTTGCCGGCAGGGCGATAAGGGAGGAGGAAACGGTTTGAAAACCTATATTGCTGCGGATGCAAAGGGCGTCGGCGCGGATGTCGAAGTGGGCCGGGTCCGGGGGCTGCTCCCCTTCAAAGCCCAGCAGCTGCTGCCAGGCCTGCCAGTTGGGCTTGGCCGGATCTGGCACCTGGGCCAGGCGAAAACGGGGCAGGTTATGGGCCATGCGCGGGCTGGCCTGGGTGTCGTTAAGGTCGTGGGCGGTGAGCATGGACAGCCCTTCGGGTACCCGTTGCAGACTGATGGCCTCCCCCCGGTTGGCCAGCCAAAACGCCTGGTGACTGTCTGCCACCAGCATGTTGAAGGGCTGGTATTGGCTGGGGTCCAGCTCGGCTATCACCTGGGCGGCGCAGCCGGCGTTGTCTTCGGCCAGGGCCAGCAGCGGCAGTTCGCCACGGGAACGCTTGCCCGGTGCCGGGCCCAGGCTGCCAAAGCGGTTCAATACCGCCGCCTGCACCCCCTGGTCGTTAATCCCCTGCCAGGTGCCGCCGGCGTTTAAGTCCTGCCCGGCCCGCACCTTGGGCAGCTGCGGCCAATAACGGCCAGGCCCCTGCCAGGGCCTGGCTTGCATTTCGTCACGGTTGGCGCCGATCAGCACCGGCCAGGGGTGGCCGGGGCGGCGCAGTATGATCACGCTGCACATGCCCCATCAAAGCCCGGAGCCGGGGTGCAGGTCAATAAGCGAGAGGAAAAACAGGGTGATAAAAAAGGGCCACTTGCGTGGCCCTTTGCCTTACTTGCCCTTGGCTTGGGCGTCAAAGCTCAGGCTGCCTTGCAGCATGCTGGCCCCGTCCACGTCGTCCACGTACAGGTCAACCTGGTAATGGCCGGCCATGGGGATGGGGTAGTTGCTGATGTAGTGGGTCACATTACCGGCGTCGTCCAGTTCCCAGCGAATATTGGCGGCGCCGTCACCGGCCCAGCGCTGTTCGCTGTAACCGCTGGGGTCGGTTATCACCAGCCTTACCGAGGCAAAGGGTGGCAGGCCCTGGCCGTCGCAGTCACCGAAATTCCACTTGATGGGCAGGGTGGCACCGGGCTTAAAGGCCTTGCCCAGACTCATGGGCGGCAGGGCCACCACATTGAGGCCGACGCTGTAAGCGGTATCGGCAAGGCCGGTGTGGCCGGCGTTGTCGTCCGCCTCGGCCTTGACCAGGAACTGGCCAGGCGCATTGTTGCTGACCATGGCCTGGGCCGAGACCGGCTCACCGGCCGCCACCCACAAGGCCGGGCTGACCGCCATGCCGGGCAGGTCCGACAGCATCAGGCCGCCTGCGCTCCACAGGGCGCCGCGCAGAGCCCAGACCCCGGTACCGGCGCCATTTTCCAGCGGGTCTACGGCGCTAAGCCCCAGAGCCAGCTCGCTGTTGACGCACAGTCTGGGGGCCTCGGTGGGGTTGGTGATGCTCAAAATAGGGGCCTGGGTATCGACCTGGGTGGGCTCGGTGACGGTCACAAACAGCGATTTGACCACAGTGCCCCCCAAGCCAACCCCGTCTTGGGGCCTGACTTCAATGCCCACCGCATATTCGCCGGCCGGCAGGTCCAGCTTGGTAAAGGCCAAGCTGGCGGCAAAGCTGCCACTGCCCGGGTTATCCAGGATGGTGGTGCCGGGGGACAGGCTGATGGCGGCGCGCAGCGCTTGCACCTGGGCGTCACTGAGCACGGCTCCCAGGGGTTCGAGGACTGTGACCTCCCCTACCGCCAACGCCACCGCCACTACCCTGGCATCCGGCTCGGACTTGCCGTTGCCATAAACCGGGAGCAGGGCCGCGTCGCAGCCGCCGGTGATATTGAGAGGTGGCGACATCACAGTGAAGGCCGACACCAAGGTGCCGCTCTCCCCTTGGGTGTAGTTGTAACTGTCGGCGTTGAGGTCGCTCACCACCAAGGGGCCATTAGTGCCGCAGGCCGGCTTGGCAGGGGGAGCCGCCTGGGCGCCGGGGACCAAGCCAAGGAGCAACAAGGCACTGGCGGCAAAGCCAGCAGGGTAGCGTAACGGGATTTTGCAGCTATTCATGATTGTATCTCCGCAAGCAAGGTCGTTGTTTTTTCACTTCTTTCTTGAGCGTCCATGCCTACTGGCCAGCAGCCGGGTTTTCACAAACCCCATTCCCAAGCCGTGCAGACCATGGGCCCTGGGTTCGCTGCGCAGCACCTGGCTGCGCGCCACCATCATCAGGCGCCGGTCCAGTTGCACCGCCACCAGGGCATAGGCCCCAACGGCAAGGGGCAGGGGCAACTGCATATAGAGACCACCTGCACCAATGTTGTCGGCCAAGGAGGTGAGGTTGAATGGCTGACCCAAGGGATCCAGGCCCCGGATCTGTACCAAGAAGGCGCCCTTAAGGCGCGCTGCCTGCCGCAGTTCCATGATGCCGTCCTCGTCTTAACCCACCTGCTGTCAGGCTAGGTGAGGCAAGGCCCTGCTCGCCATGGGCCAGGCTGCTCATTTTGCGCTGGGGCCGCTGTCCCGCCGCACCGGGACAAATGCCCATAACTAGGGGTAACAACCTGAAAATCATCAAATTTTATTGATGCCTTGCTTGAGGGCGTAGAGGGCAAGCTCGACCCGGTCGGCGACCTGGAGCTTGTCGTAGATGGAAGAAAGGTGATTTCGCACGGTTTTTTCACTGATGTGGAGCTGGTCGGCCAGGCGCCCTGTGCTCATGCCCTGGGCCACCAGGGCCACGATTTGGCGCTCCCGTGGCGACAGGCCCACCGGGCTGGGTTCGGTTGGGGGCTTACGCAGATCCCGAAGCAGGCTGGCGGTCAGGGCCCTGTCCACCCACAGCTCGCCGTTAAGGACACAGCCAAGGGCCTTGAGTAGCTGGCTGCCGCTGTCGTCTTCGCTGAGCACCCCGCTGGCCCCCAGGCGGATGGCGGCCCGCACCGGCTCCCCAAGGGCCTTGCAAAGCAGCAGCACCCGGGGCGACCAGGGCAAAGCCACCAGGGCCGACAGCAATGACAGATCGTCTTCGCTTGCCAGGGCCAACAGCACCAGCTGTGGCCGGCAATGTTCCGCCATGGCCAGGGCCTCAAGGCTGTCACTGACCCCAGCCACCCGCAGCGGCCCCTTGGACTCGATATAGCTTTGCAGGGCTTCTCGCAACAAGGGGCTGGGGTGGACGATAAGCACAGAGGCAGCGTCTTGGCTAAGGTCCATCTGGGTACCTAACGGGCTGATGCTATTGAAAATAACTCTAGCAGAGCCGCTTGACGGCGGGCGCCAACGTCAGCTTGCCGTTGGCGCCATCACCCTGTTGCCGTTACTGATAAGCCCCGGCGCTATAGGTAAGTTCGTAGCTGTGGCTGTAGATCTCGAGGATATTGCCGAAGGGGTCTTCCATGTACACCATGCGGTAGGGCTTTTCGCCGGGGAAGTATTCGCGCACCGGCATGCGCTGCTTGCCGCCGGCGGCGACAATCTTGGCGGCCAGACCTTCTACGTCCGGGTCTTGCACGCAAAAGTGAAAGACCCCGGTTTTCCAGTACTCGAAGTTGTTTTGCGGCTTCTCGGCGCCCCGGAATTCGAAGATCTCCACCCCGATGCGATCGCCGGTGGACAAGTGGGCAATGCGAAAAGACTGCCAGCCGGCGCCGAACACGTCGGTGCACATCACACCAATGGCGCTGTCGTCTTCAGTGATGGTGGTGGGGGGCATGATGAGGTACCAGCCCAGCACCTCGGTGTAAAACTTCACGGCGGCGTCGAGGTCTGTCACCGACAGGCCAATATGGGAAAAGCTGCGTGGATAGGTTTGCATAACGGCTCCTTGGTTTGAGGAGCACCAGCCTAAGGCCCAATAGGTATAATAAGAACCAAGGCCAACTTATGGTTTCTATAAAATACTCTAATGATTAATCCCCAATGGCTCCGCTCCTTCGCCACCCTGGCGGCCGAGGGCACCTTTACCCGCAGCGCAGAAGTGCTGGATCTCACCCAAGCCGCCGTCAGCCAGCATATCAAGCACCTGGAAAACCAACTAGGGCCACTCTTGGTGCGCCACCCGCGCCGGGTAGAGCTGACCCCGGCCGGCCTTGCGCTCCTTGATTACCACCAGGCCATGGTGCAGGCCGACGCCCTCTTGGCCCACCGCCTGGCGGACGACCCGGCAGCCAGCGGCGAGCTGACATTGATAAGCCCCGGCAGCATTGGCCTTTATCTCTACCCAAAACTCTTGGACTGGCAACAGCAGCACCCCGGCTGCCATATCCACTACCGCTTCGCCCCCGATACCGAGGTGCTGGCCGCCGTGCTGGACAACCGCTTCGAGCTGGGCCTGGTGACCCAAAAGCCCGATAGCCCACAAGTCGCGGCCCGCCTTTTTGCCGAAGAACCCCTGGAGCTGGTATTACCCAAGGGCGTAACCGTCAGCGATTGGCAGGGGCTAAAGGCCCTTGGTTTTATCGACCACCCCGACGGTAAAGCCATGGCCACCCGGCTGCTGGCAAGGGCCTTTCCCGGTAGCCCAGGCCCCGCCGCCCTGCCCTGTCATGGTTTTATCAACCAGATAAGCCTTATCCTCGAGCCGGTAGCCAGAGGCCTTGGCTTTACCGTGCTGCCCCGCTTTGCCCGCCAAGCCTTTCCCCGCCAAGAGCACATTCAGGTGATGCCCCTTAGCGCCCAGGTAACAGACAAGCTCTGGCTTATCCACCGCGCCCAGTGGCCGCTCTCAAAAAGGGCCCAACAGGTGTTGGCGGCCCTAGGGCTGCCCTTAGCAGCCCACCAAGATGCCCCCTGAGTGCTTTTTTAACCCCAGCTTGAGCAATCCCCCTTATGGGCCATGGTTAAAGGTCGGTTCTGCATCGAACCGCTAACCATAAGGCAATAAAGACCATGAATATGGAAATCGAAACCGATTTGCCCGCAAGCAGTACCCTGTTAGGTGCCGTGCTACCCGAAGTGGGCATGGGTTTTAACACCCTATTGGGTGAACTGCGCAACCAGGCAGTGACCTTCGATATCATAGAGGGCGGCTCTGCAGTCAGCCTTCATGCCGGTGCAATACGGCGCCGACTTCTACGCCGTGTATGCCTTCTTTACCCAAACCCGCGAAGAACAAACCCGGGTGGCCTTGGACGTTGAAGCCTTGGTCAACCGTGGCGCCCTGAGCGCCTCGGCCAGCATACAAACCGAGTTCAACTCCTACCTGCAGCAAACCGACACCAGTTGGCAGGTGGACTACAACCTGCGCGACCTGAGCGCCGACGCGATTGCCCTGCACAGCCGCATCAACGGCGCCGACTGGCTGCACCAGCTGTATGCTGGCTATGCCTTTGCCCCTGCCGAGCGCTTCGACAATTAGGTGACCCAGCTAGAGGCTGACCGCATCAAGGCGCTGCGCCAATACGACGCCTACGACAATGATCCGCTGCAAAACTTCAGCCGCCCCGAACTGCCGTCACTGGACTCGTTGAGGTCTTACAAGGCGCGGCTGACGCCGGTTCCAGGGTGACCACAGGCAGCGACTGCCTCGCCCTGAACACCCAAATCCAACCCCACAGCGCCACACGGTCAATTTACAGCTTGTGATAACAAGCGATGTAGGCATAGTGGATAAAAAAATACCAACAGAATGACACCAACCCCATAACCAATTTGCTCAACGTCATTGTCACATGGAGGCGATATGACCATTCAAAACGGAACCTCAGGCAGCCATCTTTCAAAGCAGCCCAAAAGTGCCTTATCAACCTCTGCTGCCGAAAAACAAAGCAGTCGCAGGCAAGCCCTTAACAACAGTCGCGCCATTCCATTTGCCGAAATTGCCAAGGACCCTTTATACCGCCAGCTTGCCTTGGCGATTTGCCCCAAGGACCTCAAGGCCGAGCTCGAAGCGCTTTATTTGGATAGCCCGGCCCAACTCGCCGCCTTTAGGTCCCTTGATGACCTTAACGTCCATCTGTCCAAGCGCACCGCAAACGACCTCGTCAGCTCCAACTCGCTCAATGGGTTATTTGCCAGAGCAAAGCAGGAGGCCATACGTGGTTATCGCTTAATGCGCCATGTGTTAGCCATTAAGGATCCACTGAGTCAAAGCCTGCGGCATACCAACACCAACCTCCCGTTAGCGGTTGAGCAAGCACTGCGCACCGTGGCTGACAAGGCTTATGCCAAGCCGTCCAGCTTGCAATCGAAACAATCGCCGGCCGCCTATCTGCGCTACCTCTACCGTATTGCGACCGGACTCGATCAGGAATTGGGGATCCTCCCTCCTAAAGAGGGGCCTTACTGCTTAGAAAAGCGGCGCCCTGACCTCGCTCAACTGGTATTGAGTGAAACCAACCTGAAACAGGAAATTCCCACCATCGAGCTGGTCAACGAAGTATTGGAGAGCGCTCCAAGTGATCTTGATATCGGCCGAACTTTCTATCCCATCGCATTGCCCTTCGACGAAAGCGCACACCTTACCCGCACGGCGCTCGCGCAAGTGGGCGGGACGGCACTCAATGATATCGGCGTCAGAACCACGCAGGATGATTACCCGCTAAGCAGCGGTTTTACACTCGTTCATGACGCCGCCGGCTTATTGGGGCTAACCGGCACAAAAGACCAAAGCGCCAGTGCAGGAAGTGAAATTGCCTTATTGACCGGCGCCACTGACACAGAGCTGGAGACGGCCCCGTTAACGCTCGAGGAGCTGTACGGCACCGCCGACAATTTACAGGCCGCCCAGCTGTCTGAACTTCAGTCCCGCCTGGATATTGATTTCGACGAGCTCACGCAGCTGTTGGGGCTTTATGGGGTGGCACAAGAAAACGGTCATGACGTTAGGCCCGGCGACTATGCAACGGTGATCCTAAACAATGACGCCCCAGTGCAAATCGTTGAGTTAAATGCCGGTAATTATGTCTACTTGAAGGGTGACGTACTGTCGCCACCCGACCTGCGTTCCCTGCACTATGCAACCCGTCTATACCGCGCAACCGGCATTGCGTTTCACCAGCTTAACTGGCTGCTGGCAATACCCGGCGTCATCAACCTCAATAACCCGGACGGCATGGCACATTGGCAGCGGTCCGCTTGGTTCAATATCACTAATGCCGGCCTTCGTGTCCTGGCAGGCTACCGCCGCTATCGCGACACCTTTGAATTGACCCCAGAGCAATACGCGGCGCTGTTCGGCGAGATTTGCCCCTTTTGGAGAGCCGATACTGTGGTGGCAAATGCCACAGATGCCATAGCTGGCCTTGAACAAACCGAGATCTCATTCTTTCGCGAGTTGTTTGGTAAGGATGCCCAGCGCCTCCACAAAGCGCTCACCGATAAGGAAAAACCAGCAACGATCCTCGATGCGGAACTGGTCCAAATAGTGGGTGGTGGATTAAGGCTGACAACAGCTGAACTCCATGCCCTGGTCAGCGAACTGGACGCGCATTTTCATCTCACTTCAGCATTGGATGTGCGTGGCCTGGCGGCGCTATATCGCCTAACAACCCTCTTTAGAATGCTCAACTGGCCACTGCTGGGTGGCATGGAACTGGCCAAACAGGTTAGCCAACAAGCCGGCGCCAATGAAACGCTATGGACACACCTAACGGCCAAGAACCTAACCCCGGAAGAAACCGCAGATCTCTGTGGAGCCATTGACTGCTTGGTAGGCCTGGCTCAGTGGATGCGCGAAGCTGAACTCTCCCCCGAGACGTTGATAACACTGCTCACACCCACCGTAGGCGGGGCTTCAGGGTTAGATGATATCGAGCAAAATTGGCTGGCTAGCCTTGCCAACTTAGCCTCGTCAACGCTGGCCAGTGCCGAAACCTTCCGTTCCTTCGAACACTGGGACAGTGAAACAACAGCCCCGGTAGAGATCACCGGTGAGATGTGGCACAGCCAATTATCCAGCGCCGGTCAGATTTACCCGTCTTCAGGGGTATTCCGTGCTAGCACAGACCGCAACAGCATTGATAAAGCATGCCGGCACTATCTGGATGCCATTGCTGGGGTGGACCTCGGCCTTGCCAGCAATGCGAAAAGGCTTGACCGCATGGTCGCCAAACTCGTGCAGACAAAAAGCAACCAGACACAAATGCTTGAACGGCACCTGGCAACCCTTAGCAACGAATTAACGGCCTTTGGCGCCGGCTTTCTGGTCACTTGGGCGCAAGGGCAAACACTGGATGTACTCGAAGCCCTACTCCAGGGGCCGGCCAGTGTTGACGCACAATACTGGATGGCCCAGCTACAACGTCACCTTAGCGCCGCCGACGCCTTGGGTTTGGGTGATATCGATCTTCAAACCCTTGGCGAGAAGCCGCAGTGGCTTTACACAGACGCGGCAAAGACCCCAAGCCCCTTGTGCCTTGAGCAGCTCTTTTATTGTCAGCGCTTTATGACCCTGCAACAGGGGGCTGCAACAGATGCTGCCTGGTTTGGCTTTTTGACGCTGATCCATCAAAACCAGCCTCATGCCACGGCAAGCGCTGAAGAACAAACAGCCTGGCAAGCAGCCTGCACAGAAACCTTGGCCATACTCATCGGCGCACCGGTAGCCGATGTCGCCCTCTATGTGAACCATCTTTTCGGAGCAGAGCAAGTTGCGGATAACCTGCAAAAAATCGACGCCGTAACACGCCATGCCAGGCTGGCAGAGGAACTCTGTATAGGTGCAAGCGAACTACTCGCCCTCAAAGCCGTCAGCGACACCAACCACAGTGGTAGCTGGGCAACCGCCGCTTCAGCCGCGCGGGCCAGTATTGCAAAGTTTAAAAACGGCAGTCAGCTAACGGCCTTCAACCATGCATTCGCCGAAATAAAACGCGACGCCCTTATCGCGGCCTACATGCAAACGCACATTGCCACCGACGCCACCTTGGCAACGACAGTCACAGACCGAGAAGCCCTTTACCGCTACTTGTTGCTCGATGTCAATGTCACCAGCCAGGTACCGACCAGTCGCCTCATCGAGGCAACAAGTTCACTCCAGCTCTACATCAACCGGGCACTGGCCAATCTCGAACCGGGAATTGAGTTTACTCATCGCCAGAGACTTGCCGCACAGTGGCAAATCGACAAGCAATATCGCCAATGGGAAGCCAATCAGAAACTGTTGCTTTATCCGCAAAACTACATAGAACCTGAGTTACGCTACATCACATCACCACAGTTCGAAGGGTTACAGCAGGCCATTTCTGGTGGCGACATTAATGAAGATAGTGTTGAAGCCGCCGTCAACGCCTATATGGCGGAATTGGCTCACTGCTGCGAACTCGGTTTGTGCAGTATCTATGTAGAGCGTCAAGATGAAGCTCAGCCACTCGACATAGAAGACAGCAGCCTACCAAGCAATGCCACTTACCACTTTCTGGCACGCGCCAAATGGGAGAATGACCGGTTTTTCTACCGCAAGCTTGAAGCGGACTACAAAACTATCGCAACGCTCGACGATCCAAAACAGTACTTAAAAGCTTTTGATTGGACATTCTGGCAAGAAGTCGTTATTCCAAATACCTATGCCTTATTTTCCGACGTGGGGGTCTGCTTCTATCTCAATCGTTATTATTTCTCGTGGCTTGAAATCGAAGAAAGAAAAACGCAAACCGCCAATGGAGAACAGGTTTCTTGGCGCATTTACCCACGTTATATGCGCTGTGATGCTAAGGCATTGAGTGGTACCACACATACGCCCGATCTTTTCATCGAAATCAATAATGATGATATCGATAGCGTCACCGTCAATGACGGTGGTTTTGTGTGGAATGGAAATGAACCTTTATTTGACGGTGCTTATCACCCCAAATTAGTCAAAAACAATTTTAAATACGGCGTATTAAAATCCAGTACAGCAGGAAATGCTACGCCAAATGATGTCATCTTTATTACCTTTGGTGTTGACCTTAAAAGCAACAGCGGCAGCCAAACAAAAAATACTATCCAAATTCGCATTTCAGAAACCTGGGGGGATGCCTTTTTCATTCAAGATGACTTTATCGACCAACGGTTTCAACTTGCGTCCCCAGATAATTTCCGCCCTATCCATCCAAGAATAATCCAAGCAGATGGGCTATCTTCTGACCAATACAATATCAAGAAAAAAATTAACCCCGGAAGTCTCTACTTTACTTATGAATTCAACAAAAGGATCCCTGGCGAGCCTTTTTTCTACCTTGTCAATAATTACAACACAACAAATGCGCCTCCTTATGGCAATGCAGTATTAAACTCATCGCTAGCTGGAGACAACAGCATTGGTTCAATCGCTGTTGACGTAGCTTTGGGTGACAGACGCTACGGTTTATTCATCTATAGTTCCGACGGCGTTTCCAGCGACAGCCATTATATATCGTTAACAGAAACCAGCGCCGTTAAGTTACGAATAAGAATAAAGCTTACTTGGGAAGAAGAGGGCAAAGGTTCCGAGGTAACTTATACAGCTTGGTCAGAGTACGATACTCAGCCTTTGTATATGGATTTATCTGCTCATAAAATGAATGAAAGCTCGACAGACATCAAAACATTTATTAAAGATGAAACGGTGAGGATCGAATCCGTATTACCGAGTACATGGCGAATAAACGAAAAAACAGGAAACCGACTGAAAGCTGAAGTTCAGCTGCAACGTGTTATTCCATCACTAAAGGTTGAATATTCTGTAGATAACAAAGTGAAATCTATAGATATACAGCCTTCAGCTGGCATGGATAGTGTTACCAATGACTATCAATATGAAGCCGGTACATTTGAGATAACCATTCCTGATGGAAAAACAAATACCGGATGGGTGAGTACACAATCCCACGGCAACAGCAATTTTCTTCATCTCATAAGTCACGAAGACAACCCGCTAGACAATAGTTATCTTCTACTAAATTCTTCATCAGCACTGGCTGCTTTGGCCCGTTCAATGCCACGCCCTGGAGGCTGCCTCAGCCTATTTGATTTAGGGAACCAACAAAAAGAAGAGTATTTAGGTAGCTTTATCAAGGAATTCGACGACTCCTTGGTTAAACTTTATCCTGACGATAACACTACGCTCAATCCTAACAAAGTCCCTTCTACGCTCTTTGATTTTGACGCCAGCTATGGTGGCTATGGTTGGGAAATTTTCTATCATATTCCCTCGGCAATTGCCGCAGCTTATTCCAATAGTGGCCAATATGAAACGGCATTGAAGTGGTTGAAAAAAATATTCAATCCCAGCGCAGATGATGTTTGGCAGGTTCAGCCTCTGCAAGGTGCGTTTGCACCGACTAATGGCTCGGTATTCAGTACCGGTGATATCATTTTTGACCCCGATCGGATAGCGACGGATTACCCTTTCTATTATCAGCAGGCAACGATACGACAAACTATTGAAACAATGCTCGAATCGGGTGATGCCGCCTATAAAGAAGAGACCCAGGAAAGTTTACAAAAAGCCAAAGCAACCTATGTTGAAGCAAAGCAGTTCTTTAAAGAAAACTTACCTGAAATTTTAAACAACTTGAGCAACATACCCTGGCAGAACCCGAGCCTTCATGAGGCGGCAAAAGAGGATTACGATGGTTTTCTAGACCCCTACAACCAAACATTAAAAAACCTTTATGACCAGCTGGAAAATCGTCTTAGCTACCTCAGAAAATGGTTAGACATTAATGGTAATCCTCTGCAAGTACCCTTACTGGCAATGCCTATCGATCCAAAAAATCTTCAGCGTGCTGGCAAGGCTTCGCTGAGTTTGTCAGGCGCCGAGGTCCCAGAAGAAGGAGACGAGAAAGAATCATTGATAGACTTTGTTACGGTCATCAGGTCTGCCAAGGGTTATATCGCTAATTTGGAAAAAACAAGCAGCCAATTATTGGCAGCAAGAGAAAAACTGGACCGCTCAAGAATCAGTAAACTCCAACGAGATATAGATGCAAGGAAAATAGGAAGAAGTTCAGCTATACAAGAATTAAACATTACCATTTCAGAAAAAGAAGTCGCCGTAAAAGAAGCTAATCTTGCCAGCGCAGCTTCAGCCTTATCCTTACATGTTGGCACCTTCCTCACCGCCATATACTCTTTAAGCAATGCTGCCACTAAAGATGCAGTAGAGGCCTATACAGAAGAATTAGTAGCTGAAGTTAAAACAAAAGTTAATGTCAGCTTTATTAGCGTTATCGCCGGCATCCCTACTATTTTTGGCATGGCAAGTGGAGGGCAGCGCCCGGAAGTAAAACAAGAAGCCCAGATACTCGCAACGATATCCAAGCAGATTGGAGATATAAACAAAAAAAGCAGTACAGATAAAATTGCAGAGTGGATTAAAATAACACTAGACGCATCGCTAAAATCAGCTGAACTCAGCAGCAAAGTTTTATCAGCAGAAAAAGAGCTAAGCAAAGCCAAGAAATCTCTCGAGAAGGAGAATAAAGAGAAGGAAAATCGGATAGCTGACCTAGCCGACCTGGAAGAACTTAATCAAATGTTTTCGTCCAGCTTTGCCAATCAGTCGTTTTATGATTCCTTCATTGTTGACCTTGAGTTGCTTTTTTCCGAGCAGTGGTCTGCCACACAAGAGTTTTGTCAATTATTAACTACACTCTACGAGGACGAAACCGGGGCAACCGACGGTTCAAGCTTCTTGAAAACCAAAGCTTTCGGAAATGATGTCCAGCGGCTAAATGCTCCATCTCGACTCGCATTGGATATTGAGCGCCTTGAGACCGCCTATATTAGGTCCTTAATAGATCAGCAAAGCCAAAGTTCACAGATGCGCTTTTCTCTGAGTGAAATGACAAGTACAGGTTCAAATAAATCAGCACTGGCTACACTTGCCGAGCAAGGTGAGACTTATTTCGAACTAACAGAAGATATGTTCGATATTCTTTACCCCGGTCAATATGATCGACGAATTCAAAGTATAAGCGTTAAATTTCCAGGCCTTGAAAAAGCCGGTATCAGCCCACATGCCCGCTTGACCCAGATCGCCAACACACGCTATTTGACGCGGGAAAGGAACCCCAATCAGGGTGCAAAAATCAGAATGAACCGCTACGCTTTGCAAAGCATTGTTCTGAGTACACCTGAAGTTGATACCGCTAACTTCAATTACCCAGAAGGCCTGCTGAAACGTTTTCAAAATACGGGCGTAGACTCTCGTTGGCACCTAATATTGCCCACCGTTCATGAGCTGAAAAACAAAATCGACAACGGCCGTGGCAAGGCTTGGCGAGATGCGGCGAATATGCATTTTGAGAAAATAAAAGCCTATCTCGACGACGTGGAGTTTATCGTGACGTTCTCAGGCCGCTGGTAAAAATGCCCTTACCACTAAAAACCCGCCTTTCGGCGGGTTTTTAGGGTCGTAAACGACGCAGCTGATGCCTTCGATTTCGTTGATGAACCTTTCCAGCCGCTCGTAAGGCAGGTGAGCCCCGTGGGCAGTTGGCAGTTGGCAGTTGGCAGTTGGCAGTTGGCAGTTGGCAGTTGGCAGTTGGCAGTTGGCAGTTGGCAGTTGGCAGTTGGCAGTTGGCAGTTGGCAGTTGGCAGTTGGCAGTTGGCAGTTGGCAGTTGGCAGTTGGCAGTTGGCAGTTGGCAGTTGGCAGTTGGCAGTTGGCAGTTGGCAGTTGGCAGTTGGCAGTTGGCAGTTGGCAGTTGGCAGTTGGCAGTTGGCAGTTGGCAGTTGGCAGTTGGCAGTTGGCAGTTGGCAGTTGGCAGTTGGCAGTTGGCAGTTGGCAGTTGGCAGTTGGCAGTTGGCAGTTGGCAGTTGGCAGTTGGCAGTTGGCAGTTGGCAGTTGGCAGTTGGCAGTTGGCAGTTGGCAGTTGGCAGTTGGCAGTTGGCAGTTGGCAGTTGGCAGTTGGCAGTTGGCAGTTGGCAGTTGGCAGTTGGCAGTTGGCAGTTGGCAGTTGGCAGTTGGCAGTTGGCAGTTGGCAGTTGGCAGTTGGCAGTTGGCAGTTGGCAGTTGGCAGTTGGCAGTTGGCAGTTGGCAGTTGGCAGTTGGCAGTTGGCAGTTGGCAGTTGGCAGTTGGCAAGCCTAGCCCAAGCCCCTTGTGCATAGATACGCCCCGTGCCCTTTATCAGTGCAACTGGCGCACTTCTGCCTTGAATGCTGCGCATTGGCTTAGCTAGCACCGGCGCCAAGCTTATCGAGCAATGGGACTGACCCCAAAGCCAGCCAAATAGCCAAAAGCTCGCTTGCAGCGGGCTTTCTATTGGCGCTGCTCGCCCAAACTAGCTGACCTTTTGCACCTCGGTGGCCGATGGCGCCAGCACAGCCCCCTGCTGGGCAGTCGGCGCCATAAAGGGCACTGGCTTGCCGGTGTGTTTTTCAATCAACAGCGAATGGCGTTCGCCCTCTGCAAAGAGGTGCTTCTCGCCCCATTGCCGCAAGGCCACCACCACCGGGAACAGGCTCTCCCCTTTGGCCGTCAGCACGTATTCCTGGTACGCAGTGCCATCCGAGGCGCCCTGCATCTCAAGCACACCCGCTTCAACCAGCTTGCGCAACCGGTCTGACAGGATGTTTCGCGCCACTCCCAGACTCCGCTGGAAGTCGCCGAAGCGGCGCATGCCATCGAAGGCGTCGCGCACTATCAGCAGCGACCAGCGGTCCCCTATCAGGTCAACACAACGGGCAACGGGACAGGGCTCGTTTTTCATCGGTTTACGCTGTGGCATGGGGTTGTCTCGCAGGCTGATGGCAGGGATTGCAGTTGCATTTTAAAACTACAAGGCCTAGCATCCAACTTGTTTTATTTTGAAACCAAGTTGTTCAGGGTCAGGATCATGAAGCCTTCTCCAGCATCCCCTTTACCGGCAACCGAGGCTAAGCCTGCAGCCATGGCCCGCAGCCTGGTGTGGCTGTTCGCCGTTGCCAGCGGCCTAAGCGTGGCTAACGTCTATTACGCGCAACCCTTGCTGGACGCCCTGGCAAAAGAATTTGGCATCAGCCATGCCGCCGTTGGCGGCGTGGTAACCGCAACCCAGGTCGGTTGCGCCTTAGCCCTGTTGCTGCTGGTGCCATTGGGCGACAGACTGGAGCGCCGCCGGCTGATGCTGTTTCAGCTGCTGGCCCTGGTTGCCGCCCTGGTTGGCGTGGCAACGGCGCCCAGCGCACCGGCCCTGCTTACCGCCATGCTGGCCGTGGGTTTGCTGGGTACGGCGATGACCCAAGGGCTGATCGCCTATGTCGCCAGCGCCGCCGGCCCCCATGAACGGGGCCAGGTGGTTGGCGCAGCCCAGGGCGGCGTCTTTATCGGTTTACTGCTGGCCAGGGTGTTTTCTGGTGGCATCAGTGACCTGGCCGGCTGGCGCGGCGTCTACCTGGGGGCCGCCGCCCTGATGCTGGCCATGGCCATTCCTCTGTGGCGGCGGCTACCTACCCTGGTAACCGCGCCTGCCGTGATGAGCTACCCGCGACTGCTCACTTCCATGCTAACCCTGCTGCGGGAAGAAAAAGTGCTACAGGTTCGGGGCCTGTTGGCGCTGCTGATGTTTGCCGCCTTCAACATCTTCTGGAGCGCGCTGGTGTTTCCGTTAAGTGCGCCGCCCTACCACTTTTCCCATACCTCCATAGGTGCCTTTGGTTTGGTGGGGGTGATAGGTGCCCTCGCTGCCACCCGGGCCGGGCGCTGGGCTGACCAGGGCCATGGCCAACGCACCAGCGCCATGGCCCTGGTGACCTTACTGCTGGCCTGGTGGCCACTTTCATTGCTGGACTGGTCCCTAGGCGCCCTGGCGGTTGGCATAGTGATGCTGGATTTGGGAGGCCAGGCACTGCACGTTACCAACCAGAGTATGATTTTTCGCACCAGGCCCGAGGCACAGAGCAGGCTGGTGGGTCTTTATATGCTGTTTTACGCCATCGGCAGCGGCTTGGGCGCCATCAGCACAACGGCCGCCTACGCCCATGGCGGCTGGCAAGGCGTCTGCCTGCTGGGTGCAGGGGTCAGCCTGGCGGCCCTGTTGCTGTGGTGGCTAACCCGGCGGGTAGGCCATGGCCAACAGACTTCGGCCTGTCCAACATAAAAAGCGACGGGCGACGAATAAAGGGAAGCAAAAGGAAGGCCACATTCGCCCCTGGCCATACGCGCTTTATCCCGCAAACAGGGTTGATATTTATGGGGCGTTTGCTGATAAGGTAAACAGCAAACGCCACTCCAAGGACGGCCATGAAAGCAGCACTCACCAACACCCTTATCCTACTCAGCGCCCTGCTGATAACGGCCCTGACCTTTTGGGGCTTAATGGTATCGGTGAAATTGGAAAGACCCCGCACCTTAACCACCATCCAACTGGCACTACTGGAGCGGCATCAGCAAGACAGCTTTAAAACGACGGGCTTGACCTGTAACTGCGTCTCGGATGGCAGTTGGCACAATTCATTTGCGGCACGCGGCGGTCACGAGGGCTGTAGCCCCGCCTACATGGTAATCGCCAATAGGCAAGCGATAGGCCCTTGCCCGTTCTCTGAATACATTACCTTTGTCTACTACCAAATACTGCCAAAGCCCACCCCCAGAATACCTGCCGGGTTATTTAGGGTTGGGGTGTGATGCTACTTAACGATCAGCTACCACCTAAGCCGCTGATCTAGATAAGAACTCGAAGTGGGTGTCCCCTTGAGTTTACAACGTGATCAGTTTTGCCATGGTGGCCATGGGTACCGCCATAGAATGTGGCCCGCAACAGACAGCTGAACAGCCTCGATTTTCTCGTAATAGCATCAAACGCTTAGGGATCAGCTGAGGCTTTACGAGCAGAGTTCTATAGGTGATGATAGCCTTTTAATAAAGCCTTATGGGATACGTCATGGAAGGATTCTGGACAGGTGCAGTGAAGTACTGCGGCATAGCCGCTGTAGCTGGATTTGTTGGCTGGAAGGTTTACCCGCAGATGATTGGTTCTCCTTACCTGAAGAATCTCACGCACACTGAGCTGTTTGCTCTTCTCGCCCTTATCGTGATCGTGGTTTTCGGTCTCTGTCTAGTCCTGGTCAATGCAGGCACCAAACGCGGCCCTGGGAACAACACGGTCACCATCACAGAATCGACCGTGCATGGAGACGTCCAAGCCGGCAATAACACAACCCCTGATAACAAATGAATAAAGCGAATGTGCGGGGCTCCCAAATTCATGGTGATCTCAGGGTAGGTAACGATACCAACTACATCATCAATCTTCCCCCACCTGACCCCACAGCTATCACGCGTGCATTGGCAAAAATTCAGGAGCTCAGCGAGAACGACGAAGATTTTCAGTGGTTCGTAGAGCGTCTAGATTTTTTCACCAATCAGAAAGTCCAAGCACCTGTGATTGGTCTTGAACAGAAACTTATTAACGGTGGCAGAGACGACCTCCTTGAGGTTGCGATTGAGCGTAAAGACTTCTTTGCGAAGCACCTCATGAAATCGCAGCTCAACCGAAGACGCCAAGGCATATTCCTCTACATCCTTCAGAAAATCAGTTTCGCATTCGAAGAGCTAGTTCGCCCACTCATTAAGAATGGGGCACCAAACGAAGCCATTGACGACGTGATCCTGAACGGGATTGTCGATGTAATCTATCGCGAGGTCATGGCCGAAGACTTGACCATCGATCAATACATGATCTCCGGCATGTTGTACTTCTTGACCGGGAAATGCCATTTGATCTGGGAGAGGCCAAAATGTTGATGTATCACCCAGCCTTTGACGCCAACCATTGCCTCTACAGAGTAGTGTCGATCCTTCGTGCCACCAGTGATACAAAAGTCAGCTGGCAGCTACTGCGAATGCTAGATTTCTACTATTTGTTCCCTAGTCAGCTCAAGAACATTAAGCCCTGGCCTAGGGATATTGGGAAATTGAAAGCTTTGGTGATGAAAATCCCTGATCAGTTCGAAGACCTGACCAACCCTGCGCGTACGTTTTTTGAGTTGGAGACCTTCCAGAAAACCGCAACGCTCGAATTGATCGCCAAAGGTGTTCTCTCCAAAGCCGCATTTGACAAAGGCATAATGGAGCTAGAGCCTGACTCACTACCCTCGGCCTACATAGCCCTACTGGATACTGATGACTTCCTCAAGAGCGATGCTTTTGAGGTGATCACTAAAGGTTTGCCGAGCACAAAATTTAGTGGATCGAACGGTCTCAAATTTCGCTCCGGCCTGATGGAGTACATTTATGACTTCTAAGCCGTCTACGTTCTTTGTTAATCGCTTCATTATTGCCAAAGGTGGCAAAGCGGTATACGACGAGGTCTTCCACAGAGGCGTCAATATCATTCGAGGTGCCAATAGCGTAGGCAAGTCCACAATCATGGATTTCCTATTCAATTGCCTTGGCGGAGATATCGCGGAAGATCGATGGAACGAGGAAGCTCAGACATGCGACGCAGTCTTTGCAGAGATTGAATTAAACGGTCACGTTTTGACAATCCATCGTCCGGTACAACCAGGCAAGAAGCCGCCAATGAGCTTCTTCGACGGCAGCTACGAGCAGCTACGAGCCGCCAATTCAGCGGCGGTTTGGCAGAGCTACGGCATCAATCGTACCGATGAAAAACTTAGCTTCTCCCAGCAGCTTTTTGAGCTCTTGGACTGGCCTCATAATCAGACCGACGATTTTGCGAACCTCACCATCCACCAGATACTGCGCCTGATTTACGTTGACCAAGGTACTGCTGTTAACAAGATTCTGCGAGCCGAACACTCAACATTCGACAAGCCCAGCATGCGCCAAGCGATCGGAGATTTCCTGCTCGGTCTAGACGACCTCGGCATCTATGCGCTCAAGCAGCAGCGGTCAAAAGCCGAGTCCGAGTTCGCGAAAATCGGCGGCCAGCTAGACTCCATCTACAGATACATATCCCCTTCCGAAGGTGTATTGCGCGAAGCCTCGCTTAACAGCGCCATTGAAAACGCCAACTCGGAACTCAAGGGGCTTCTCGCTCAACGAGACGTGCTGCTAGCTCAACCTGACGAATCAACGTCAGACACTGCCCTCAAAGCCAAAGCTGAGCAGGCTAGCCAGAAGATCGCTCAACTCACAAAAGAAATCGACATCCGGACGACCAAGCAAGCTGAAAGGGTCAATGAGATCGTCGAGTCCGAGCTGTTCATCGCAGCGATCGAGTCGAGGATTAAAGCGCTCAAGGAGTCCCGTACCGCCTACGATTTCTTCGGTGAAGTCAGGTTCAAATTCTGTCCCAGCTGCTTGTCTGCGCTGTCAGATTCAGGCAAAGAGCAATGCCATCTGTGCAAAACTGAGCTGGACAAGAACTCGAGAGAGGCTTCCTATCTCGCAGCACTGAATGAGCTGACGTTTCAGAAGAAAGAAAGTACGAAAGTTCTGGTTGAGCTACGCACCGCGCTGAGTGAACATGCCCACTATCTAAACTCACTGCAGCACTCGCTCCAGACGGTTAAGTCCAATCACATTGCGGCGCTTCGGATGAATTCCGATCGAGTATTCAAACTCAGCGAGTTATCGGCTCAGATCGGCACCATCGAAGAACGCATCAAAAATTATGATACTAAGACCAAACTGGTAACAGCTGTAGAGGGGCTTGTTGAGAAAAAGCAGAGCCTCAATGCCACCATGCTGGATCTGGATGAGCAGATCAAGGCCAGCAAAGCGCAAACCAGCTCTCGCCGTGAGTCCATCGAAAACAATTTGTCTGAAAAAACCGTAGAACTTCTCAAGCAGGATGGCGGCTTCGAACCCGCGTTCAACGTTGCACAAGC
The DNA here is from genome assembly GCF_000299915.1 of Gallaecimonas xiamenensis 3-C-1. NCBI lineage: Bacteria > Pseudomonadati > Pseudomonadota > Gammaproteobacteria > Enterobacterales > Gallaecimonadaceae > Gallaecimonas > Gallaecimonas xiamenensis. The sequence goes on along the minus strand of NZ_AMRI01000010.1, from coordinate 104,146 downwards.
CGTCATGTTCGATTTTGGCAAAGATTTCATGTTGGTAGACGGGCGCTCGAAATTCTCTGCCAGCTCCGAAACCATTCTCAAGAACAGTTTCCATCTAGCTATTCTGCTGGAATCGCTAGAGGATGAGAGCATGCGTTATCCAAGACTGCTCTTGCTCGATAACATCGAGGACAAGGGGATGGGCCCTGATCGTAGCCAGAACTTCCAGAGAGTACTTGTAGAGGCGCTCGCCAAGCATAATGACAAGCCTTACCAAGTCATCATGACCACTTCGATGGTTGATCCTGAGCTTGATAAGTCGGCTCTCTGCGTGGGACCACATTACAAAAAAGGTATGCACACGCTGGATATTTAGACGGTATAGCTTAGCAGGACACCCACTTTCAATTTTGTTAAAAATCATGCATTTGCCAGAAACACAACGGAGCAGCGGCTCTTCAAGCCTCAAAAGTCTTGCTGGTGAGACCCCGGAGCCCCTTTAAGTGGAGCGCCTTGCCGTCGGGGGCGTGAGCTGGCGCGAGACAGGGATGTGAGGCGGCCAGCTTGGTCGAGCGGAGGACGCGTCGGGGCGAAGCTTGCACATCAAAGCACTGCTTTGATGCTGCTGAGCGCAAGCACAGGACGTGCGAGCTGGAAGCAACCACCATGGAAGGCTCTTAAAGCCCTAGCCCCCCTGCTGCGCTGTACGACCAGAGACGAAGATTAAGCGACAAACCTGTATGGAATAGGTTTGAACATCGCTAGCGATGGCCCGAAGGGCGAAGACCATGGATGGTCTGAGTAAACATGGGCGAGGCTTTTGCCTGGGAGGCCCCGCCTACTTTTGGCCTCAAAAGTAGGGCGCGTGCAGGAGCGCCCCCTGCTTATAAAGGAACCAACCGCAATAAAGCAACCCGAAAAGAACACCCAAACCCGCCCTTCGCCCCATTAAAAACCCCGCTTTCGCGGGGTTTTTAATGCTTTTGATCTAGGCCCTGCTTTACAGCCAGGCCGGCGCGGTCACTCCCACTCTATTATTGACAGAGAGTTTAAATACTTAAATATCAGCAGCTTAATAAACAACAACTCTTCGATACCAAGAAAAATACCATGTACAGAATTTTTTAGTTTTTTACTGTGTTGAGACTGTTCTTACAACTCCAGTCCCGCCAAAAAGTCATGCTGCAGCTGCTCTATCCTCTCGTAGCTGCAAAGGTTTTGACTCCTGAACTGAGCCCCGACCAGTCCATCAATATCAGCCGCCAATGCAGTTATCCGGCTGACGGTATCTGGGCTGGTGCCGGGCTCAGACAAGATCATTTTCAAATCGTACCCGAGCAGGAAAGCTCCTTGCCGCTCGGGATCATACTCAAGGCGCTCCCCCGGGATATAAGGCTCCCACAGACGATCCTCCTGAACATGCTGGTACTCAAGCAGAATGGTTAAAAAGTCAGCCGCGTCTTTGCTGCTCTCGTTTCCCCGCTCCTGCCAGGCAATCAACTTTAGCAGAGTCAGCCCGGCCAGCGACGCGACTTTGATGGTATCACCCTGCCCTAGCTCTACTGATAAGGCAGCATCGTAAGCTTCCTGAAATCCAGCCACCGACATAGTGACCGCATGCTCTGGCGGCCACTGTATTTCACCTGCGGCATCGGCTATGGCACCAAACGGGATAATATCAATTGGCAAGCCACTGTCGGGGTCTTTAAGTCGATGGACTCTATTGGTTACGGTTAAACCAGCATCCAGCAAAGCCTGCCTTACTCGGGAGAAAGCGTCCCAATCCGGCACCAGAATACCGGTATCAATATCCCGGGTCTGACGACCGGGATCCCGCCCAAACACATGATACAGAACGAGATCTCTCGCCGTTGCCCCAGCAACAAAAAATGGCACGCCGGTTTGCCTGGTTGTGCGGGTGATCAGTGTCAGTACGGGCTCAAACCCAGGTTTCAGGGAGTGTTTTAAGGTGTAGATATTGCTCATTGATGAGTTCGGCAACCTCTTTGTTTCGGCTATCACTGCTTGCAAGCAGTTCGGCAACAGCCAGCAATGCCTTGGCGTTGATATTGATGTCCAGCTCCTTTCCCCAGAATGCAGGAACTAACCAGAGTCTGCCGGCAGGGTCAGGCTTTGCCTTGAGCAGAGCAAGCCTTTTCTGCAGTGGCTCAAAGGTAAAAAGCTGTAACTCATAAGGCTGTAGATAGCCCGTCAGTTCATCGGCGGCCACTTCTCCCCCCCAGCGATCTTTGGGTGTTAAGGGGATCTCTCGCCAGTCACCCGGAGCCACTAGTCTTATCCCACCGAGTTTTGGTCTTAATACGGTGCGATAGTGTTCAATCCAGATGTGATAAAGGGCTTCCTTATCCAGAATACGCCGGGTACTGCACAGACTGACAAGCTTTTCAGACTCCAGGTGTTTAAACCCCTTGCTGACCATGCCCAATGAAATATTTGCCATCTCGGCAATGGCTCGAAATGGTAAACGTAACACATCCTCATCAGCCAACAAGGCAAATACCAGCTTCATAAAGCCCAGCCCAGGCTTTGCCTGCTGCTGAGTTGCAGGGTGACTTTCAGAGCTGTTTTTCCCCTCAATCCACAGATTCAGTCCATTACAGCTCACCCTGGCGTTACCGGCTTCATCAATGAAGTTGATAGCGTTGCTGGAGCAAAAGTCGGCGAGATGAGCGGTCAGTCTGTTGCACACTAAAAGAGTGTCTGGGCGAGCAGCATCCAGCAATGCTGTGAGGCTTTCTTTGCGGTGGATATGCTTTATTTCAGCGCTAAACTGGTAGCAGCGTTCGCCGTGTACCGTCAGGGTGACCTGAGCATCGGTGTAAGGCTTGCCATCCGGCTTTGGATCAAAGGTGCACTCCCCTTGAATGTGCGAGGGCAGATTATCTATGGCCAGCATCAGCAGAGTCGCGTTAGTGTTCACACATCATCACCGTTCATGAATCATGAACAAATCATAGGCGTGAACACCAAGGACTGCAAGAGGCTGGCTACCCCCCGCTGGCTTCATCTTGGCTGAAACTGTCTGAGCGCCGAAGATTTTGATACTTCCCTGCTCAAAAGGTGAACTTCTGTGCCACGAGTGTGAAAATGTCGGGTGCGCCAGCATCAAAGGTTATATGTACCCAATAACAAAAAGCCCCTGCAGTGCAGGGGCTTTTATCATTCACCGATAACCGGCCTCACTCCCACTCAATCGTCGCCGGCGGCTTACCAGAAATGTCGTAAACAACGCGGCTGATGCCATCAATTTCATTGATGATGCGGTTCGACACCTTACCCAGCAGATCGTAAGGCAGGTGGGCCCAGTGGGCGGTCATAAAGTCGATGGTCTCGACGGCGCGAAGGCTGACAACCCAGTCGTACTTACGGCCATCGCCCATGACGCCCACGGAGCGTACCGGCAGGAACACCACAAAGGCCTGGCTGACCTTGTGGTACAGATCGGCTTTGCGCAGCTCTTCGATAAAGATGGCGTCGGCGCGGCGAAGAAGGTCGCAGTATTCCTTTTTCACTTCGCCCAGCACCCGCACGCCCAGGCCCGGCCCCGGGAAGGGGTGGCGGTAGAGCATGTCGTAGGGCAGGCCCAGTTCCAGGCCGATTTTGCGCACTTCGTCTTTGAAGAGCTCACGCAGCGGTTCGACCAGACCCATGGCCATGTCTTCTGGCAGGCCGCCGACGTTGTGGTGGGACTTGATCACATGGGCCTTGCCGGTCTTGGAGGCGGCAGACTCGATGACGTCGGGGTAGATGGTGCCCTGGGCCAGCCATTTGGCGTTTTTCATCTGCTTGGAGTATTCGTCGAACACTTCCACGAACACCCGGCCTATGGTCTTGCGCTTGGCTTCCGGCTCGTCGATGCCTTTAAGGGCGGACAGGAAGCGCTCTTCGGCGTCGGCCTTGATGATGTTAAGGCCGAAGTGGTCGCCGAACATCTCCATCACCTGTTCGCCTTCATTGAGGCGCAGCAGGCCATTGTCAACGAACACACAGGTGAGCTTGTCGCCGATGGCGCGGTGCACCAACATGGCGACGACGGACGAATCCACACCGCCGCTAAGGCCCAGAATAACTTCGTCGTCGCCTACTTGCTCTTTGATGCGGGCCACGGCGTCTTCGATGATGGCGCTTGGTGTCCACAGGGCGTCACAGCCGCAGATCTCCAGCACGAAGTGCTCGAGCAGGCGCTTGCCTTGGCGGGTGTGGGTGACTTCCGGGTGGAACTGCACGCCGTAGAAGCGTTTTTCCTCGTTGGCCATGATGGCGAACGGGCAGTTGTCGGTCTTGGCGACGGTCTCGAAGCCTTGGGGGATGGCCACTACTTTGTCGCCGTGGCTCATCCACACGTCCAGCAGGGCGCGGCCGCCGGCGCTGATGGCATCTTCGATGCCGTGGGTGAGCTTGGAGTCGGTCAGCAGTTCGATTTGGGCATAACCGAACTCGCGCTCCATGGAGCTTTCAACGGCGCCGCCCAGCTGATGGGCCATGGTCTGCATGCCGTAGCAGATACCGAACACCGGCACACCGGCATTAAAGACGTATTCGGGGGCGCGGGGGCTATTGGCTTCGTGCACGGACTCGGGGCCGCCGGACAGGATGATGCCGTTGGGGGCGAATTCGCGGATGTCTTCTTCGCTGACGTCCCAGGCCCACAGCTCGCAGTAAACGCCGATTTCACGGATACGGCGGGCAATGAGTTGGGTGTACTGGGAGCCGAAGTCCAGGATAAGGATGCGGCTTTCGTGGATGTTCTTGGTCATCGTTGGCCCTGCTTTTAAAACGCTAAATAGAAGGGCGCCGGCAAGGTGCCGGCGCCGTAACTTAGGAGCTGCGGTAGTTGGGGGCTTCCTTGGTGATGGTCACGTCGTGGACGTGGGACTCACCCATACCGGCGCTGGTGACCTTGACGAACTGCGCCTTGGTGCGCATGTCGTCGATGGTGCCGTTGCCGGTCAGACCCATGGAGGAGCGCAGGCCGCCCATCTGCTGGTGGATGATGTCCTTGACCTTGCCTTTGTAGGGCACGCGGCCTTCGATGCCTTCGGGCACCAGCTTGTCGGCGGCGTTGTCGGTCTGGAAGTAGCGGTCGCTGGAACCCTTGGTCATGGCGCCCAGGGACCCCATGCCACGGTAGGATTTAAAGGCGCGGCCTTGGTAGAGCTCGATTTCGCCCGGGGCTTCGTCGGTACCGGCCAGCATGCCGCCCACCATGACGCAGTTGGCGCCGGCGGCGATGGCTTTACAGATATCGCCGGAGAAGCGAATGCCGCCGTCGGCAATGACCGGAATGCCGGTGCCTTCCAGGGCTTCGACTGCGTCGGACACGGCGGTGATCTGCGGTACGCCGACACCGGTGACGATACGGGTGGTGCAGATGGAGCCAGGGCCTATGCCCACCTTGACGGCGTCCACGCCCGCCTCAACCAGCGCCAGGGCGCCGGCGGCGGTGGCCACGTTACCACCGATGATTTGCACCTCGGGGAAGGCCTTGCGGGTTTCGCGGATGCGCTGCAGTACGCCTTCGGAGTGGCCGTGGGAGGAGTCAATCAGCAGCACGTCAACACCGGCGGCTACCAGGGCGGCGACGCGGTCTTCATTACCGGCGCCGGCACCGACGGCGGCACCGACGCGCAGGCGGCCACGCTCGTCTTTACAGGCGTTGGGCTTGCGTTCGGCTTTTTGGAAGTCTTTAACGGTGATAAGGCCCTTGAGGTGGAAGTTGTCGTCCACCACCAGCACTTTTTCGACCCGGTGCTGTTGCATCAGGCGCTGCACTTCTTCGCGGGGGGTACCCACCTTGACGGTGACCAGCTTGTCTTTGGGGGTCATCACCTCGGACACCTTGCGGCCGTGGTCGGTGACAAAGCGCACGTCACGGGCGGTGATGATGCCTTCGAGTTCGCCGGACTTGGATACCACCGGGAAACCGGCATAGCCGTTTTCTTCGGTCAGGCGCAGCACGTCGGTGATGGTGTGGTCGGCAGAGACGCAGTCAGGGTCGGTCACCATGCCGGCGACGTAACGCTTAACCTTGCGTACTTCTTCGGCCTGCTGTTCGATGCTCATGTTTTTGTGGATGAAACCGATACCGCCTTCCTGGGCCAGGGCAATGGCCAGGTTGGCTTCGGTCACGGTGTCCATGGCCGCAGAAACCATCGGGATGTTCAGCTCGATTTTGCGCGTCAGCTTGGTGCGCAGGTCGGCAGTGTTGGGCAGCACAGTGGAATGTGCGGGGAGCAGGAGGACGTCGTCGAACGTCAAGGCTTCTTTGATAACGCGTAGCATGGCAACAGCCTCACCGATGGATAGTGGGAAGGGACCTGGTATAGGTGTTGCCGCGGCATTCTAGCGCCGAGCCTGCCTTTGGGCAAATGCTTTTTGCATCTGGTAGACTGCGGCAAAGTTTCAAAGGGGCAAGGCATGCGCCAAATCTTCTCGGTCACCCAGCTCAACACCCAGGTTCGGCACCTGATGGAAGACAGTCTAGGCCTGGTCTGGCTGAGCGGCGAGCTGTCCAACTTCAAAGCCTATGGTTCCGGCCATTGGTATTTCTCCCTCAAAGATGACCGCTCCCAGGTCAGCTGCGCCATGTTCCGTGGCAAAAACAGCGGCGTGACCTTCCGCCCCCAAGACGGCATGCAGCTGTTGGTGCGGGCCCGCCCTACCCTTTACGAGCCGCGCGGCAACTACCAGCTGGTGGTGGAATTTATGGAGCCGGCCGGGGACGGCCTGCTCAAGCAGCAGTTTGACGCCCTGAAGATGAAACTGGCCGCCGAGGGCCTGTTTGCGGACGCCCGCAAGCGCCCGCTGCCGGCCCACCCCAAACGCATCGGGGTGATAAGCTCCCCCAGTGGCGCCGCCGTGCACGACATTTTAAACGTGCTTAAACGCCGGGCGCCGTTTTTGGAGGTGGTGCTCTACCCCGCCCAGGTGCAGGGGGAACAGTCGGCCCAGCAGCTGTGCCAGGCCCTGGCCATGGCGGCGGCCCGCCAGGAGGTGGACGTATTGATCCTCGGCCGAGGCGGCGGCAGCCTCGAAGACTTGTGGAGCTTTAACGACGAACAGCTGGCCCGGGCCATAGCCCAGAGCCCGATCCCGGTGGTGAGCGCCGTTGGCCACGAAACCGATGTCACCATCAGCGATTTTGTGGCCGACCTGCGCGCCCCTACCCCCTCTGCCGCCGCCGAACTGGTGTCAGGCCAGGCCGGGCTTATCAAGGACCGCTTTGGCGAACTGAGGCAGCGCCTGGGCCAACTGGGGCAAGGCTACCTGCGCCAGCAGGCCAGCCGCCAGGGGGAACTGGCCGCTCGCCTTTACCGCCAAAGCCCCCAGCGCAAGCTGGAAAGGGACAGCCAAAAGCTGGACGAACTCAAGGCCAGGTTGCAGCGGGCCCTGCCCCGGCAGATGCAGCGCCAGCACCAGCCCTTGGCGCTGCTGAGCGCCCGTTTACAGCACCAGCATCCAGGGCGGCGCCTGGATGGCGCCGAGCAGCAACTGGCCCGGCTGAACCTGGCCCTGGCCCAGGGCCTTAAGCGGCAGTTGCAGGGCCAGCGCCAGGCCCAGCTGCGGCTAATTGAGAAGCTGCAGTTGGTCAGCCCCCTGGCCACCCTGGGGCGCGGTTATGCCATTGCCCAGGACAGCGCCCAGCAGGTGGTGGACAGCGTCCACAAGGCCCCTGCCGACGGGCGGCTTTTGGTGCGGGTAAAAGACGGTGTCTTCGACACCCAAATTCGCGCTGCCAAAGACAGCTAAGCACCTGGAAAGCCAGTAAAAACAAAGGCTGGCAAACGCCCCTTCCAAAGCCCCGCCCCGGGGCTTTTTTTTCGTTGAAAATTAGCACTTGACCAGGGGTCAAACTGGCCCTATAAAACGCGCCAATTTCTATCCTTTTGGCGCCAACAGCGACCGCTGTCTGGCAGGCCCGCCCGGGCTGATGGTCTATCTTGCAGTACCAGGTTCTATTGTTATCACTTAGCCTTTGTTGAGTAAGGAATCTTTTATGGATCAGGTTGTTGTTGCCGCCACCCAGATGAGTTGCAGCTGGGACAAAGAAGCGAACGTTGCCAAGGCCGAAGCCCTGGTACGCCAGGCCGCCGCCAAAGGCGCCCAGATCGTGTTGATCCAGGAGCTGTTCGAGCTGCCCTACTTCTGCATCGAAGTGAACGAAGACTTCCATGCCCTGGCCACCAGCCTGGAAGAGAACACCACCGTCAAACGCCTGCAACAGCTGGCCAAAGAGCTTGCCGTGGTGATCCCCTTCTCCTGGTTCGAGCGCAGCGGCGTGGCCCGTTACAACTCCCTGGTGGTCATAGACGCCGACGGCAGCCTGATGGACGTATACCGCAAGGCCCATATTCCAGACAGCGACGGCTACCTGGAAAAGTACTACTTCAGCCCCGGCGACACCGGCTTTAAGGTCTGGAACACCCGCTACGCCAAGATCGGCATCGCCATCTGCTGGGACCAATGGTTCCCGGAAGCGGCCCGCGCCATGGCGCTGATGGGCGCCGAAATGCTGTTCTATCCCACCGCCATCGGCTCCGAGCCCAGCCAGCCTGAGCTGGACAGCGCCGGTCAGTGGCAGCGGGTGATGCAGGGCCACGCCGCCGCCAACTGCATGCCGGTGATTGCCTCCAACCGGATCGGCGTGGAAAAGGGTGTGCGCACCCCTACCGAAATTCGCTTCTTTGGCTCGTCTTTTATCAGCGACCACACCGGCGCCAAGGTAGAAGAAGCCGGCCGCGACGAAGAAGCGGTGCTGGTGCACAGCTTCGATCTGAAAAAAATTCGCTACCAGCGTGAAGCCTGGGGCCTGTTCCGCGACCGCCGCCCCGGCCTGTACCGCAACCTGTTGACCCTGGACGGCAAGGTAGAACACTGATGAGCTTCGAAGTCTCAAGCCTGCCCGCAGCAGACGGCTTTCGCATGCCGGCGGAGTTCGAGCCTCAGGACGGGGTCTGGATGGCCTGGCCGGAGCGGTCCGACAACTGGCGCTTTGGCGCCAAGCCGGCCCAGCGCGCCTTTACCGAAGTGGCCAAGGCCATCAGCCAAACCACGCCGGTGACCATGGTGGTGTCCAGCAGCCAATACGCCAACGCTAGGCGCCAGCTGCCGCCGCAGATCCGGGTGGTGGAAATGACCACAGACGACGCCTGGCTGCGCGACACCGGCCCCACCTACCTGGTCAACGACCTGGGGGTACGCCGTGGGGTGGACTGGCAGTTCAACGCCTGGGGCGGCCTCCATTACGGCCTCTATTTCCCTTGGCACAACGACAATGCCGTGGCCCGTAAAGTCTGCGAGATCTACGGTGACAGCGTCTATAAGGCGCCCATCGTCATGGAAGGTGGCGCCATCCACGTGGACGGCGAAGGCACCCTCTACACCACCGAAGAATGTCTGCTCAGCCCCGGCCGCAACCCCGGCCTCGGCAAGGACGAGCTGGAAAAGCTGCTCAAGGACTACCTGAGTATCGAAAAAGTGGTGTGGCTGCCAAGGGGCGTATTCCAGGACGAAACCACCGGCCATGTGGACAACCTGATGCAGGTGATTGCCCCCGGCGTGGTGGCCATGACCTGGTGCGACGACCCGGCCGACGAGCAGTATGAAAGCTCCCAGGAAGCCTACCGGCTGCTGTGCGAGACCACAGACGCCCGTGGCCGCTCCCTGGTGGTGCACAAGCTGCCGATGCCGGGCCCGCTCTATCTGACCGAAGAAGAAGCCAGCGGCATCGACGCCTCAGGCGGCATGAACCGTGAAGGGGGCGCCCGCCTGGCCGGGTCTTACGCCAACTTCCTGATCACCAACAAGCAGGTGGTGTTCCCGCTGCTGGACCCGGCCAAGGACGAGCAGGTAGCCGCGCAGCTGGCCGACCTCTTTCCGGGGTATCTCATTACCGGCGTCAATGCCCGGGAGATCCTGCTGGGGGGGGGGAATATCCACTGTATCACCCAGCAAATCCCCCGCATCTAATAAAACGTCCAGACTTGCCGATACGGCGTTAAAAGGCCGCTAGAATGCTCATTTACTCACTGTAAACTGCGCGTTCTAGCGGCCTTTTGCCTTGTCTCGCCTTCGCCTGAATCGTTTTATGCTCTGGTGAACCTTCCTCAAAATACTCATTTACTCGAACTGCGCTTTTTCAAAGACCCCCGCCTTGTTCTGGCGTCGCTCGCTACGCTTCAAGAACTCACCGGACCCGCCTTCGCCTGAATCGTTTTATGCTCTAGCGAACCTTCCTCAAAATGCTCATTTACGCGAACTGCACTTTTTCGGAGGCTTCCGCCTTGTCTCGATTTCCCTCGCTACGCGCGAAAGCCCGCTGATAAAACGTCCAAGCTTGCCGATACGGCGTTAAAACGCTCATTTACTCGAACTGCGCGTTCTAGCGGCCTTTTGCCTTGTCTCGCCTTCGCCTGAATCGTTTTATGCTCTAGCGAACCTTCCTCAAAATGCTCATTTACGCGAACTGCACTTTTTCGGAGGCTTCCGCCTTGTCTCGATTTCCCTCGCTACGCGCGAAAGCCCGCTGATAAAACGTCCAAGCTTGCCGATACGGCGTTAAAACGCTCATTTACTCGAACTGCGCGTTCTAGCGGCCTTTTGCCTTGTCTCGCCTTCGCCTGAATCGTTTTATGTGCTGGCGAAACTGCCCTCAGAGTCCGCACTGCGCATTTCAAAGACCCCCGCCTTATTCTGGCGCCGCTCGCACCCTGCAACATCAGACAATTGGCCAGCCCCTGGCGCGTTTATGGCGCCCCTGCGGCGACAAAAAACCCCGGCTTTGCCGGGGTTTGCTTGTTCAGGCCAGGGAGGTGTCGATGCGCACCTCGGTGCTGGTCATCAGCTTGTGGATGGGGCAGCGGTCGGCGATTTCCATCAGCTTCTGGCGGTCGCCGTCGCTAAGGTCCCCTTCGGCCTTGAGGGTGACCGCCAGGCGGTACAGGCCCTTTTTCTCTTCACTGGCGTCCCGGGTGACGGTGACGGTGAGCTTTTCCAGGGGCAGCTGCCTGTGGCGGGCATAGAGGAACAGGGTCAGGGCCTTGCAAGAGCCCAGGGCCAGGTCGAAATAGTCGTGGGGGTCGGGGGCCGAACCTTCCCCGCCCAGGTCCTGGGCCACGTCGGTGTAGAGGGCTTCGAAGTTGGGGACATCGATACGGTGGCGCAGCTGGCCGGCGCTGACGGTTTGCAAGGTGATCATGGCAGTTTCTCCCTAAAACAGTCCTCAGCATAAAAGGGCTAGCCCCCTTTTGACCAGCAAAGAAAAAGGCGCCCGGTGGGCGCCTTTTGTCAGCTCTTGCGAGATTTGATGAATTTCATCAAACGCTTGCGCTTGCGTTGCTGGGTCAGGGTCAGGCTGTTCTTGCGCCCGGCGAAGGGGTTGTCCCCTTCATGGAACTCCACATGTATGGGGGTGCCTATCACCTGCAGGGTCTTGCGGTAATAGTTCATCAGGTAGCGCTTGTAGGAGTTAGGCAGCTTTTCCACCTGGTTGCCGTGGACGATGATCCTGGGCGGGTTGTAACCCCCGGCGTGGGCGTACTTGAGCTTGACCCGGCGGCCGGACACCAGCGGCGGCTGGTGGTCGTCCTGGGCCATCTGCAGGATACGGGTCAGCTTGGAGGTGGACACCCGCTGGGTGGCAGACGCGAAGGCCTCGTCCACGGATTCGAACAGGTTGCCGACCCCGGAGCCGTGCAGGGCTGAGATGAAGTGCAACCGGGCAAAGTCGATAAAGCCCAGGCGGCGATCCAGCTCCCGTTTGATTTCCTCGCGGTCGTCCTGGCTGAGGCCGTCCCATTTGTTGACCACCAGCACCAGGGCGCGACCGGCGTTGAGCACGTGGCCCAGCAGGTTGAGATCCTGGTCGGACAGGCCTTCACGGGCGTCCATGGTCAGCAGTACCACGTTGGCGTCTTCGATGGCCTGCAGGGTTTTGACCACCGAGAACTTCTCAACGGCGTCGTCGATACGGCCACGGCGGCGCACACCGGCGGTGTCGATAAGGATGTAATGCTTGTCGCCGCGCTCCATGGGGATATAGACGGAGTCGCGGGTGGTGCCGGGCATGTCGTACACCACCACCCGTTCTTCGCCGAGGATGCGATTGGTAAGTGTGGACTTACCTACATTGGGGCGGCCGACGATGGCAATTTTGACCGGCAGGTCGGCATAGGGAATGGCCTCGGCCTCTTCCTCGTCTTCGATGGCGTCAACGTCGATAAGCTCTTGGCCCAGCACGTCGGCCAGAGCTTCGGAGGCTTCGTCTTCGGCCTGGGCCAGTTCGGCCACCACCGGAATAAGGGCGTTGTCCAGCAGCTGGGTGACACCACGGCCGTGGGCGGCGGCAATTTGCCACACCTCACCCAGGCTCAGGCCCCAGAATTCGGCGCAGGCGGAGTCGGCGTCGATGCCGTCCACCTTGTTGGCCACCAGGAATACCGGCTTGCCCAGTTGGCGAATATGGCGGGCGATGGCGTCATCGGCGGCGGTGAGGCCGTCACGGGCGTCCACCAGCAGCATCACCACGTCCGCTTCTTCCATGGCCAGCAGGGATTGCTTGGCCATGGCGGCGTCGATGCCTTTTTCATCCCCTTCGATACCGCCGGTATCCACCAGGATGAAGTCGTACTCGCCATAGCGGGCCTGGCCGTACTTACGGTCGCGGGTCAGGCCGGGGTAATCGGCCACCAGGGCGTCGCGACTGTTGGTCAGGCGGTTGAACAGGGTCGATTTGCCCACATTGGGGCGCCCTACCAGGGCCACTACGGGAAGCATGATGTCTCTCTCTCAACGCAAAAACGGCCGCAAGATGCGGCCGCGTATTGTTCCGTTTTCGGCGGGCTTAGTCCAGCTTAATCATATAAAGCTCGCCGTCTCGGCTCTGTACCAGCACCTTGTCGCCAACCACAACGGGGCGGGCGTAAAGGCCGGAGCTGTCCACTTCGTCCCGGCCCAGCAGCTCGCCGCTGTTCTTGTCGAACCAGTGCAGGTAGCCTTCGAAGTCGCCAACCAGCACCTTGTCCCCCAGGATAGCAGGGGCGGTGACGCGGCGGTTGGTGAGCATCGGCTGGCTCCATTTCTCCAGACCGGTACGCCTGTCGATGCTGTAGAGCACCCCTTGGGCGTCGGTCAGCACCAGATCAAAGCCAACGATGGCCATGGACCGGTAGGAGGAATAATCCCGCTTCCACATGGGGCGGCCGGAGCGCAGATCGATAGCCACCAGCTCGCCGTTATAGGCGACGGCGTAAACGACAGGACCTACGGCGATGGGGGTGGCATCCACGTCACGGAGCAGCTCCAGTACGTTCTCGCCCTTGGCGGGGGAGACGTCCTGTTCCCAGGCCGGCAGGCCGCTGTCCAGCAGTACCGCTGCCAGCTTGCCGTTGGGGGTGCCGATAAGGGCCGCACCTTGCACTGTGCTGGGCTCGGAGGCGCCGCGCAGGCTCAACGAAGGCACTGTCTGTTCGTAGGTCCACTTCAGCTCACCGGTACCCTCTTCCAGGGCCACCAGCTTGCCGGAGGTGGTGTTGATCAGCACCAGACCGGCGTCCGGTACCGGGGCAGCCATGGCCTCACCCGGTACGTCGGCCTGCCATTTCAGCTCGCCGGTCTTTTCGTCCAGGGCATAGACGATGCCGTTCTCGGAACCCACATAGACCTTGCCGAAGCCGGCAGACACGCCGCCAGACAGGCGCATATCGTGGCGATTACCGAAGAAGGATTCGGCCTCGCCCAGATCCACTTTCCAGAGCCTGTCGCCGTTGTCGGGGTTGAGGGCTTCCACTACCCCTTCACGGGAGGCGGCAAAGACCTTGTCGTAGGCGTAGACGGGTGCCAGGTTGGAAAAATAGGCCCCTATGCCGTCACCGATCGAGGCACTCCATACCACGTCGTCGCTGACTTTGTTTTCAAACGAAACCAGTTCGGCCGGTTTACGTGCATCTTCATCCGTGCTGGAACACCCTGCCAGGGCGACCAGGGCAACACCGGCCAGGGCCGACCATTTAGACCATCCGCTCATGCTTAGCCTTTGCTATCCAAAGATTCGAGTTTTAATTGCAAGGCAGGGGCTCCGGCCTGTCCGGTCAGGGCCTGTTGGTAAGCAGTGCGAGCCGCTGCCAGGTCGCCTTCCTTGACGGCGATATCACCCAAAAGTTCCTGGGCCTCGGCGTTGAATGCGTCATTTTTAACCAACTCGACACTGGCCTTGGCGGCGGCAGCGTCGCCCTTGGCCAGCTGTATCCGGGCTTTGCGCAAGGTGAAGATGGCGTTGAGGTTTTCGTCTTTGCTGTGGCTGAGGGCTTGGTCCAGGTAGCCAAGGGCCTTGTCCAGCTCGCTGGCTTCCACGGCTTTTTTGGCCAGGCGGGCCGCCATCAGTGACTGGTACTGGCCAGCGCTTTCGGTGGCCAAGAAGGCGTCGCCGGCGGCCAGGTCACCGCCGTCCACTTTCTTGACGACCTCTTCATAGCTGGCGGAGGTGGCTTCCTGCTGGGCCTTTTCGTGCTCGCCGTACCAGCGCCAGCCGTAGATGCCGGCCAGGCCAATCAGGGTCCCGACGATGATGCCGTTGCCGTGCTCTTTCCAGAAGCGCTTGATGGCATCGACCTGTTGTTCTTCAGTGCTGTAAATTTCCACGCCAGATTATCCTTGTTATCGTTGCTCAAGATGGCTGGCCAGCTCGGCCATGGGCAGGCTCAGCTGGCTGCCTTCTTTTAGATCCTTGACGGTGACCAGGCCCTCGGCCAGCTCGTTGTCACCCAGGATCAACGCCCAACGGGCACCGCTCTTGTCAGCTCGCTTGAGCTGCTTCTTGAAATTGCCGCCACCACAGTGGCACATCAGGCGCAACCCTGGCAACTGGCTACGCAGTTGCTGGGCCAATACGAAGGCCTGGCCCTCGGCGGCCTCGCCCATGGGGCACAGGTAGGCGTCCACGGCGCTTTTGACCTGCTCGGTCTTGGCCAGGGCCTCCACCAGCAGCACCAGGCGCTCCAGGCCCAGGCCAAAGCCCACGCCCTGGGTCGCCTTGCCACCCAGCTGTTCCACCAGACCGTCGTAACGGCCACCGGCACAGACGGTACCCTGGGCACCCAGGCTGTCGGTCACCCATTCGAAGACGGTGCGGTTGTAGTAGTCCAGGCCGCGCACCAGGCGCTCGTTGATGCGGTAGCTGATGCCGACGCTGTCCAGCAGTGCCTTGAGGCCTTCGAAGTGGGCCTTGGACTCGTCGTCCAGGTAGTCGTGCAGGCGCGGGGCGTCTTTGAGCACGGCCTGGATGTCGGGGTTCTTGGTGTCCAGCACCCGCAGCGGGTTGGAATACATGCGGCGCTTGGCGTCTTCGTCCAGCACGTCGATGTGTTTTTCCAAAAAGGCGATCAGCACGTCCCGGTAGTTGGCGCGGGCCTCGTTGGAGCCCAGGCTGTTGAGCTCCAGGGTGACGTTGTCCTTGATGCCCAGTTTGTCCCAGAGGCTGGCGGACAGCAGTATCACTTCGGCGTCGATATCTGGGCCGGCCAGGCCGTAGGCTTCCACCCCGAACTGATGGAACTGGCGGTAGCGGCCTTTTTGCGGGCGTTCGTGGCGGAACATGGGGCCCATGTACCACAGGCGCTGTTCCTGGTTGTACAAAAGGCCGTGCTCGATGCCGGCACGCACCGCGCTGGCGGTGCCTTCGGGGCGCAGGGTCAGGCTGTCACCGTTGCGATCGCTGAAGGTGTACATCTCTTTTTCGACGATGTCGGTCACTTCGCCGATGCTGCGCTTGAACAGATCGGTGGACTCGACGATAGGGGTGCGAATTTCGCTGTAGCCGAAAGACGCCACCGTATCGCGGATGGCCCCTTCCACATATTGCCAAAGGGGGCTCTGCTCGGGCAGGCAGTCGTTCATGCCACGGATGGCTTGGATGCTTTTCATGAGGACTCTGCAATCACAAAAATGCCCGAATTATACGGCTTCGGGCATCAGAATTCACAAATTGGCGGTTACTCGCCGTTTTTGACGGGGATACGCTGGCTGATCATGGCCACCTTGGCGCGGATCCGCGCTTCCAGTTCGTCCACCAGGTTGTCGTTGTCCAGGCGTTCCTTCTGGCGCTCACCGTCCACATAGTAGCCGCTCTTGCGGGTGGCACCGGCAATGCCCATATCGGACACCAGAGCCTCGCCAGGGCCGTTGACCACGCAGCCGATAACGGACACGTCCAGGGGGGTGGTGATGTCTTCCAGGCGGTTTTCCAGGGCGTTGACCGTACCTATGACATCGAACTCTTGGCGCGAGCAGCTGGGGCAGGCGATGAAGTTGATACCACGGGAGCGAATACGCAGGGATTTGAGGATGTCAAAGCCGACTTTGACCTCTTCCACCGGGTCGGCAGCCAGGGACACCCGCAGGGTGTCGCCTATGCCCTCGCTCAGCAGCATACCAAGGCCGATGGCGGACTTGACGGCGCCGCTGCGGGCACCGCCGGCTTCGGTGATGCCCAGGTGCAGGGGCTGGACGATTTGCTTGGCCAGCAGGCGGTAGGCGTCTACCGCCAGGAACACGTCGGAGGCCTTGACCGACACCTTGAAGTTCTGGAAATCCAGGCGGTCAAGGATGTCCACATGGCGCATGGCCGACTCCACCAGGGCGGCAGGGGTCGGCTCACCGTATTTTTCCTGCAGATCTTTTTCCAAAGAACCGCCGTTAACACCGATGCGGATGGGGATATTGCGGTCGCGGGCCGCATCCACCACGGCGCGGATGCGCTCTTCCTTGCCGATGTTACCGGGATTGATACGCAGGCAGTCGGCGCCGTATTCGGCCACCTTGAGGGCAATGCGGTAGTCAAAATGGATATCCGCCACCAGGGGGATATCCACTTGTTCCTTGATCAGCTTGAACGCCTCGGCGGCGTCCATGGTGGGGACCGATACCCGTACCAGATCGGCACCGGCCCTTTGGATGGCCTGGATCTGCGCCACAGTCGCCGCCACATCCGTGGTACGGGTGTTGGTCATGGACTGGACGGCGATGGGCGCCCCGTCACCGATGGGCACGTTGCCCACGTAGATACGGGTGGACTGGCGGCGCTGAATAGGCGGCTGATGCTGCATTGCTTCTCTCAACCTCAGTTCAGGGGCAAGGACAGCTTGGCAAGCTTGGCGGCCTTATACCCCGACAAATCGACGGCCGCACCCTGGTAGGTCAAGTCGACCATTTCCGGTGCGCCCAGCTTCAAACTAAAAGGTGCCTGGCCTTGAAGGCGGTAGGACTGGCCTTCGGCCTTGACCCCTTCCAATACCCTCTTGCCGGTACTGTCCTCGATTCTAACCCAACAGTCGCCGCGAAAGGAGATTTCCAGCGTTTGCAGTGCCACTTGTTCGCTGCTGCTGGCCTGGGCCGGTGCCGGCTCAGGGGCTGTTACCTCCGTAGTGGCCGGCTCGGCAGCGGGTTCTGGTTGCTGCTCGGGGGCCTGTTCGGGGGTATCGCCAGGCTGGCTGCCGGACTGGTCCTGCTCTTCTTCGGAGATCTCAAGGGGAGTCCCCAAATCAACCCCTTCGTCCTTGACCGGCAGGGCCACAACGGCGCTGGTACTGGTGTTGGGTTGGGCCTGGGTATTGACCAGGCTGCCGTTAGTGGTGGCCTGTTGCCAGCCGAAATAGATCAACAGCCCCAGGATCACCAGGCCGATAAGCCAGGTGACCAGGGTCAGCCAGCTGTCGGACTTTTCCCTGGCGGTGCGCCGGGAAAAGCTCTGCATATGGGTTTCGGATTGGCTTTTGAGATTGTCTGAGCACAGCTCCGCCATCACTTCGGCTTCTTTAAGCTCCAGCAGGCGGCAATAAGCGCGGATGTAACCCTTGGTGTAGGTGGCGGGTGAATTCTTGTCGTAATCGTCGCTCTCCAGCTTCTCGACCACGGACACCCGCAGGTTGAGGCGCTTGGCTACATCATTGGTGGACCAGCCTCGGCTTTCCCGGGCTTGTCGCAAACGCTGGCCGGCACTAAGCGTTTCGTGGAGCTCGCTTGGTTCTGCCATTAGTAATCGTTACTCCGGTATTGTTGGCTGAAAGGTGAGTCAGGATATTTTGAAATAAGTTCCTCACCGTAATGCTGAACGCCTTTGGTATCACCGGTTTGTTTGGCTACTTTCAAGCCAAGGAACAGACTGCGCGGGTTGGGCCTTGCCACCTGTTCGAAACGATTCAAATACCCCCGGGCACCGACGTAATCCCCTCTATCGTAAAGGGTTTCGGACATTCCCAATAGGGAAGCGGCGCGGCGGGTGTCATGACTTAAGGCACTGGCATAATATTTTTCCGCCTGTTCCAATTTGCCTTCCATGTGGGAACAGGTGGCGGCGTTCTCATAAGCCCCGGCCACCTTGATGTAACCGGGAGCCTTGATGGCCTTCTTGAAGAACTCTACCGACTCCTCGTAGCGCCCTAAGCCACAGAGAAAGGCCCCGAAATTGTTCAGGGCCTCACCGTTTTTGGGATCCAGGCGGATAGCATGGCGGTAGGCCTCTTCGGCCTGCTCGGTTTCACCCACTGACTGGTAGTAGTAACCCAGGCTGTAGTAAACGTCCGGCAGGTCGGGGGCGAACTCTTGGGCCTTAAGGAGATTCATCTTGGCCTGGGCGCTGTTACCGGTGCGAAGGTAAGCCAGGCCCAACTGCATACGGGATTTGGCGGCGGCGGGGGCGTCGAACTCTTTTTCCGCCACCGGGTTACCGGCGCTGTCCAGGGTTTGGGAAACACAACCGCTGGCCGCCAGTACCACCAGGGCCAGGATTCCTAACCTAAAGCGACCATATGCCATAACTAAGCCTGTAATACGTTGAGATTTCACACCATTTTTACTGAAATACCCGTATTCTGCATCTGTTTTTTCATAACACGCTTGGTCCTGTCCACCACGTCGCCGGCCAACTGGCCACAGGCGGCGTCGATGTCGTCACCACGGGTCTTGCGGACGATGACGGTAAAACCGTATTCCATCAATACCTTGGAGAACCGGTCGATGCGGGAATTGGAGCTGCGGCCATAGGGCGCACCCGGGAAGGGGTTCCAGGGAATGAGGTTGATCTTGGCCGGGGTGTCCTTGAGGCACTGGGCCAGCTGGTGGGCCTGATCGGTGGAGTCGTTGACGTGATCGAGCATCACGTATTCCACGGTCACCCGGCCCTGGTTGGCGTTGGACTTGGCCAGGTAGCCGCGCACTGAGGTCAGGAAGGTGTCGATGTTGTACTTCTTGTTGATGGGGACTATCTCGTCGCGCAGCTCGTCGGTAGGAGCGTGCAGGCTGATGGCAAGGGCCACGTCTATCATGTCACCCAGCTTGTCCAGGGCCGGCACCACACCTGAGGTGGACAGGGTCACCCGGCGCTTGGACAGGCCATAGCCCAAATCGTCCAGCATCAGTTCCATGGCCGGCACCACATTGGCCAGGTTCAGCAAAGGCTCGCCCATGCCCATCATCACCACGTTGGTGATGGGCTTTTGGTTGGAGTTGCCCTGGGGGCCCAACACCTTGGCGGCGCGCCACACCTGGCCGATGATCTCGCTGACCTTGAGGTTACGGTTAAAGCCCTGCTGGGCGGTGGAGCAGAAGGTGCATTCCAGGGCGCAGCCTACCTGGGAAGAGACGCACAGGGTGGCGCGGTCCTTTTCCGGGATATAGACGGTTTCCACTTCCTGGCCACCGGAGACGGTGAGCGCCCACTTGATGGTGCCGTCGCTGGAACGCTGCTCCTGGGAAATTTCCGGCGCCTCGATAACACAGCGCTCCTTGAGCTTGCCCCGTAGCACCTTGTTGATGTTGGTCATGTCGTCGAAGTTGTCGACCCCGAAGTGATAGATCCACTTCATGACCTGATCGGCACGGAACGGCTTCTCGTCCATCTCGGCGAAAAACGCGCGCAGTTCGTTGCGGCTCAAGTCCAACAGGTTGATTTTGCCTTCGCTCATGGCATGACCTCAGTTACTACGGCTCAAGGGCCGGCATTGTACAGTTTACAACCAAGACAACAAAGGGGGGCATAGCCCCCCTTTATGACAACTAGCGCGCTATTTTAGCGAGTGCGGGCGCAAACTTCAGTTTCAGTGAAGAAGTAGGCGATTTCGCGGGCAGCAGACTCTTCGGAGTCGGAACCGTGTACGGCGTTTTCGTCGATGGAAACGGCGTAGTCGGCGCGCAGGGTGCCGGCCAGGGCTTCGGAGGGGTTGGTGGCGCCCATGATCTCACGGTTTTTCAGGACGGCGTTTTCGCCTTCCAGAACCTGAACCATGATAGGGCCAGAGGTCATGAAGTCGACCAGGGCTTTGAAGAAGGGACGCTCTTTGTGCTCGGCGTAGAAGCCTTCAGCCTGTTCGCGGGACAGGTGCAGCATCTTGGCGGCAACGATCTTCAGGCCAGAAGTTTCGAAACGGTTGTAGATGGCACCGATCACGTTCTTGGCAACGGCATCGGGCTTGATGATGGAGATGGTACGTTGAACAGCCATGGGGCTCCGTCCTCAAAAAATGGGTTTAGGGTTCTAAAATGGCCGCATAGTATAAGCGAAGTTATTGCAACTGGAAATGTCAGACCTGTGACAATGGTGCCCTGCCCTGTCTAACCTTCGTATTCGTCCAGCCAGGCCAGCAAAATGGCCTCCAAGATACGTTCGTTGGAACCGTTGGGGTCGTCGTCAAAGTCAGGCAGTTCGCAGATCCAGCGGTGCATGTCGGTAAAGCGGACCGTTTTTGGATCCCGCTCTGGGTCCAGGTCAAAAAGCGCCTCGGCTATTGCCTGGGTGTCTGTCCACTTCCAGCCCATGGTGTTTCCTCCTTTGCTGCCTTCAGTCTAGGCACAAAAAAGGCGCCTTTCGGCGCCTTTTTTCAGTGTTCTTCGCGAGCCAGGTTGATGGTGTACTTGGGAATGTCCACCACCAGGTCGTCATCGGCGACCCGTGCCTGGCAAGACAGCCGAGACTCGGGCTCCAGGCCCCAGGCCTTGTCCAGCATGTCGTCTTCCAGCTCGTCCGACTCGTTGAGGGAGTCGAAGCCTTCACGCACCACTACGTGGCAGGTGGTACAGGCACAGGATTTCTCGCAGGCGTGTTCGATGTCGATGCCGTTCTTGAGCGCCACATCCAGGATGCTTTCGCCCTTGGCGGCGTCAACTACGGCACCGTCCGGGCACAGCTCGGCATGGGGCAAAAATACGATCTTGGGCATCTTACACCTCGTCTACATTGTGGCCGGCCAGGGCCTTGCGAATACTGTCGTCCATGCGGCGGGCAGCAAATTGCTCGCTGGCCTTGTCCACCGCCTCTATGGCGTTTTTGATGGCATCCGGGTCGCTGCCCTTGGCCACCTCGGCCAATTGGGCCAGGGCCCCTTCGATGGCCGCTTGCTCCTCGGTGCTCAGCAGCCTGGCGCCGTCGGCGGCCAGGGCGCTTTGTAGGGCTTCGTCCACCCGGCGCGCTTCCACCTGCTGTTCGGCCAGCATGCGGGCGGCCATGTCGGCCTTTGCGTTGGTCATGGCGTCCTGGATCATGTCCGCCACCTCGGTGTCGGACAGGCCGTAGGACGGCTTGACCTGGATGCTGGTCTGGCGGCCGGTGGATTTTTCCATGGCGGTGACCGACAGCAGGCCGTCGGCGTCCACCTGGAAGGTGACCCGGATATGGGCGGCACCGGCAGCCATGGGGGGAATGTCGGTGAGGTTGAAGCGAGCCAGGCTGCGACAATCCTTGACCAGTTCCCGCTCCCCTTGCAGCACATGGATGGCCATGGCGCCCTGGCCGTCCTTGAAGGTGGTAAATTCCTGGGCCCGGGCCACCGGAATGGTGGTGTTGCGGGGCACGATTTTTTCCACCAGGCCGCCCATGGTCTCCAGACCCAGGGACAGAGGGATAACGTCCAACAGCAGCAGATCGCTGTCAGGCTTGTTGCCCACCAGGATATCGGCCTGAATGGCAGCGCCAATGGCCACCACTTCGTCGGGGTTGATGCTGGTCAGGGGCTGCTGGCCGAAGAAGTCGCCCACGGCACTGCGCACCCTGGGTACCCGGGTGGAGCCACCCACCATCACCACTTCCTTGACGTCCCCAGCGTCCACTTCGGCGTCGCGCAGGGCGCGGCGACAGGCCAGCAGGGTCCGCTTGATAAGGGGTTCGACTAGGGCGTCAAACTGGTCGCGGCTGAGTTCGGCACTATGGTCCTGGCCTTCTATGGTCAGGGCCAGGGTGACGCTGGCGCTGTCGGTGAGCCCTTCTTTGGCCTCGCAGGCGGCGGTCAGCAGCGCCCTTTCGGCGACAGTGCCCAGTTGATCGGCCAACTGCCATTGGCCACGGAGCCAATCGACGATGGCATGGTCGAAATCGTCGCCGCCAAGGGCGGTGTCACCGCCGGTGGCCAGCACTTCGAACACGCCCTTGGACAGGCGCAAAATCGAGATATCGAAGGTGCCGCCGCCCAGGTCATAAACGGCGATCACCCCTTCGGTGCCCGAATCCAGGCCGTAGGCCACGGCAGCGGCGGTAGGTTCGTTCAGCAGGCGCAGCACCTTGAGGCCGGCCAGCTCAGCCGCATCTTTGGTGGCCTGGCGCTGGGCGTCGTCAAAATAGGCAGGCACTGTGATAACGGCGCCCATCAGCTCGCCCCCAAGGGCCGCTTCACCCCGTTCTTTGAGGGCCGCCAGGATATGGGAGGACACCTCGATGGGGTTCTTGGGGCCTTGGGCCGTTTCGATGCGCGGCAGGCCGTTTTCGGTGGCGCTGAAGCGGTACGGCAGCCTGGGATAGCGCTGCTGGATATCGGCCAGGGAGCGGCCCATAAAGCGCTTGACGGAGATCAGGGTGTTTTCCGGATCGGCAGCAGCCTTGGCCTTGGCCTCCAGGCCCACCAGGCGCTCGGCGCCGTAGTGCACGGCAGACGGCAGGATAACGGCGCCCTTGGCGTCTTTGAGGGTAACGGCGGTGCCGCTTTGTACGGCGGCAACTAGGGAATTGGTGGTGCCCAGGTCAATGCCCACCGCCAGGCGGTGCTGGTGGGGCGCAGCGCTTTGGCCCGGTTCGGCGATCTGTAATAAAGCCATGAGGATTCGCTATGTTCAGTAGTCGAGCAGGGACTCTTCCAGCCGCTCTATCTCGACCAGCATCTTGTCGACAAACTTGAGTTTACGCACGGTGTCGGCAGCGGTGTCGTAGTCCTGCTGGCCGAAACGGCTGGCAAATTCTTGGTGCAAGTCGTCCCTGGCGGCCAGGATGGTGGTGCGCATGGCGTCGATGCCCTCTGCGTCTTCCACCTCCATCAAGGCTTCACGCCATTCCATCTGTTGCATCAGGAAGGCGGTGTCCTTGAGGGTACGGCTTTCGTCACGCAGGTCCACCCCATTGAGGCTGAGCAGGTACTCGGCGCGGCGGGTGGCATGCTTGAGGGTTTCGAAAGCGTCATTGAGCAGGGAGGTCTTGGCCAGGGCCTGGGCCCTGTCCCGCTCTGAGCCGGAGGCGAAGCGGTCAGGGTGCAGGGCGGCGGCCAGCCGGCGATAGCGGCTGGCCAGCTCGTCCTTGTCCAGGACGAAGCCTTCGGGGAGATCAAAGAGGGCGAAGTGGTTAGACGGTGAAGGACTCGCCACAGCCGCACTCCCCTTTGGTGTTGGGATTGTTGAACTGGAAACCCTCGTTGAGGCCTTCCTTGACGAAGTCCAACTCGGTGCCATCCAGATAGACCAGGCTTTTCTGGTCGATGATCACCTTGACGCCCTTGTCTTCAAAGACCAGGTCATCGGTATTGGCTTCGTCCACAAACTCCAGCACGTAGGCCAGGCCGCTACAGCCAGTGGTGCGTACGCCCAGGCGCACGCCCAGCCCCTTGCCGCGATTGGCCAGGAAGGTCGAAACCCGGCTGGCCGCTGTCTCGGTCAGGGAAATGGCCATTTATGCCAGCCCCTTCTTGCTCTTGTAGTCGGCGATGGCGGCCTTGATGGCGTCTTCGGCGAGAATGGAGCAGTGAATCTTCACCGGCGGCAGGGCCAGCTCTTCGGCGATGGCGGTGTTTTTCAGCGCCTCGGCTTCGTCGATGGACTTGCCCTTGACCCACTCGGTGACCAGGGAGCTGGAAGCGATGGCGCTGCCGCAGCCGTAGGTCTTGAACTTGGCGTCTTCGATGATGCCGTCGTCGTTGATCTTCAGCTGCAGCTTCATCACGTCACCGCAGGCCGGCGCGCCGACCATGCCGGTGGCAATGCTGGGGTCGTTCTTGTCGAAAGAGCCCACGTTGCGGGGATTTTCGTAGTGGTCAATGACCTTTTCGCTGTATGCCATGATAAGGCTCCTTAAATCTTAGTGAGCAACCCAGGCGACCGATTCCAGGTCAACGCCGTCTTTGTACATTTCCCACAGCGGAGACATCTCGCGCAGGCGGTCGATGGCGCCCTTGATGCAGCTGATGGCGTAATCGATGTCTTCTTCAGTGGTGAAACGGCCAATGGAGAAGCGGATGGAGCTGTGGGCCAGTTCGTCGTTGCGGCCGATGGCGCGCAGTACGTAAGACGGCTCCAGGCTCGCGGAAGTACAGGCAGAACCGGAAGACACGGCCAGGTCTTTGAGGGCCATGATCAGGGACTCGCCTTCCACGTAGTTGAAACTGACGTTGAGGATGCCGGGCACGTGGCTGTCGAGGGTACCGTTGAGGTGAACTTCCTCAAGGCCCTGCACGCCTTGCCACAGCTTGTCGCGCAGCGCGGTGATGCGCTGGGCTTCGGCCGCCATTTCGGCTTTGGCCAGGCGGGCCGCTTCGCCCATGCCGACGATCTGGTGGGTAGCCAGGGTGCCGGAGCGCATGCCGCGCTCGTGGCCGCCGCCGTGCATCTGGGCTTCGATACGGATACGGGGCTTACGGCGCACGTACAGGGCACCGATACCTTTGGGGCCGTACATCTTGTGGCCGGACAGGGACATCAGGTCCACTTTCAGCTCGCCAAGGTCGATGGCGATCTTGCCGGCGCTCTGGGCGGCGTCAACGTGGAAGATCACGCCTTTGCTGCGGCACAGCTCGCCAATGGCAGCGATGTCCTGAATAACACCCAGCTCGTTGTTGACGTGCATGATGGACACCAGCACGGTGTCGTCACGCAGGGCGCCTTCGATTTGCGAAACCGGATGCAGGCCCTCTTCGTTGGGTTCGAGATAGGTTACCTCGAAGCCTTCACGCTCCAGCTGACGGCAGGTGTCCAGCACCGCTTTGTGCTCAATCTTGGAGGTGATGATGTGCTTGCCTTTCTTCTGGTAGAAGTGGGCGGCACCCTTGATGGCCAGGTTGTCGGACTCGGTGGCACCCGAGGTAAAGACGATTTCCCGAGGGTCGGCACCGATCAGATCGGCGATGTTAGACCGCGCCTCTTCTACCGCTTCTTCGGCTTGCCAGCCGAAACGGTGGGAACGGGACGCCGGGTTACCAAACTGGCCGTCCAGGGTCAGGTACTGCATCATGGTTTGGGCGACGCGGGGGTCTACCGGGGTAGTTGCCGCGTAATCCAGATAGATAGGAAGCTTCATTGCGTTCTCCGTTACTGCCTCGCCACGCTCACAATTGGCATTGCACGGTTATGCTGTCTTGTTGATGGCGGCTTTCCTGGCGGGAGGCCACCTTTTTGATTTCCTTCTGCGCCACCAGGTCCGCCAGGGAGATACCATCCAGAAAATGGCTGATCTGGGAGCTCAAGTTTGACCACAACGAGTGGGTCAAACACTGACTGCCTCCTTGGCAGTCAGCCTTGCCTTGGCACTTGGTGGCGTCTACCGACTCGTCCACCGCGACAATGACCTGACCTACGCTGATCTCACTGGCGTCCTTACCCAAGCGGTAACCACCACCTGGCCCACGGACGCTGGACACCAGCTGCTGACGGCGCAACCTGGAGAACAGCTGTTCCAGGTAGGACAGGGAAATGCCCTGGCGCTCGGATATGTCAGCCAAGGACACGGGGCCGTCTTCGGCATGCAAGGCCAAATCCAGCATGGCGGTGACGGCGTAGCGCCCTTTGGAAGTCAGTCTCATCGTTTCCTTCCGGCTATTGATCAGGATAGGGCTATTTTCCCAAACCTGACTAATTTGGTCAACTATTGTCAGGTCCGATTAGGACCATCGCTAAATACTGGGGTCAAACCTGTCCAGCTCGCTCTGGCGCTTGCTGGCTGCTTCCTGCTCGTCCCTGGCAAACTCCTCCAGGTCCAATTCCGGCAGTTTTTCCTTACAGACATCGCCGCCCAAATCGTTGATAGCCTTGCACATGTCGTTGACCTTGCCGTCCACCATATGAAGGTGATCGAGGAGCGCCCCTATGGCCTTGGCCACGGGGTCGGGGTTGTCCTGGGACACGGCGTAGGCGTCAAAGCCGTACTTCTTGGCCATGGCCTGGCGCTGCTCGCTGGTCTGAAAATCCTGCTGAGCCACGATGCGCCCGGGTATGCCGATGGCAGTGGCGCCGGCCGGCACGTCTTTTATCACCACTGCGTTGGAGCCGATCCGGGCGTTGTCCCCAATCATCAACGGCCCAAGCACCTTGGCGCCGGCACCGATGACCACCCCTTTACCCAACGTGGGGTGGCGCTTGCCGGCTTTCCAGGAGGTGCCCCCCAGAGTCACGCCGTGATAGAGGGTGCAGTCGTCACCGATCTCCGCCGTTTCCCCTATCACCACCCCCATGCCGTGGTCGATGAAAAAGCGCCGGCCGATACGGGCGCCAGGGTGGATCTCGATGCCGGTGAAAAAACGGTTGAGGTTGGACACGGCCCGGGCCAGCCACTTGGCGTCCCGCTGCCACAGCCAATGGGCCAGGCGATGCCACCAGACCGCATGCAGCCCCGGGTAGCTGGTAAAGACTTCAAAGGCATTGCGGGCAGCCGGGTCCCGCTCGAAGACGCTGTTGATGTCTTCTTTGATTCGTTGCCAGATCCCCATGTCAGTCCCTCTTCAAACGCAGCACCGAGGACAATATGCCTCGCAGGATATTGAGTTCGTGTTCGTCCGGGCGGCTGCGATTAAAGAGGCAGCGCAGCTTTTCCATCACCTTGCCCTGGTGGGCCTTGATCAGAAAACCGCTGTGGTCCAGGGCCTGTTCGAGGTGGCTGTAAAAGCCCTCCATGGCCTGGGCCGGCGGGTAGCAGATCTGGTCAGGTTCAGACGCCAAGGGGGCGGCGGCCAGTTGTGCCATGCGCATCTCGTAGCAGAGGATCTGCACGGCCTGGGCCAGGTTGAGGGAACTGTATTCGGGGTTGGCGTCGATGCAGACGTGGAAATGACACTGCTGCAGCTCGTCGTTGGACAGGCCGCTGCGCTCGCGGCCAAAGACGAAGGCCACTTCCCCTTGTTGCCCTTCCAGTTGGGCCTTTTCCCCCAGTTCACGGGGGCTGAGCATGGGCCAAGGCAGGGTGCGGGAGCGGGCGCTGGTACCGGCCACCAGGGTGCAGTCACCGATGGCGTCAGCCAGGGTTGGGACTATGGTGACATCACGCAGCACGTCGGTGGCGCCGGCCGCCAGGGCGCTGGCCTGGCCGTCCACCTCGCATTGGGGGTCAACCAGATAAAGTCTTGATAAACCCATGGTTTTCATGGCCCTTGCCACAGAGCCGATATTGCCGGAATGGGTGGTGCCAACCAGTACGATGCGGACCTTGTCTAACATTACCTGAGCGCGATAGTCGGAAAAGGGCTGGCAGTGTACCACAAGCAAATTTGCGCTGGGTCGCTTTTCTTTTTGGTGGGCCCTTGCTAGAATCCGCCTCCGCCTTTTTCGGCCGTTCTTTTCCAATTGGTGAGTCGCTTATGCATCCGATGCTCAATATTGCGGTGCGCGCTGCGCGTGCTGCCGGCAACTATGTCGCGAAGTCTTTCGAGCAACCTGAGAAGGTTGAAGCCCAGACCAAAGGTACCCATGACTGGGTAACCAACGTCGACAAGGAGGCGGAGCGCCTCATCATTGAAACCATCAAGAAGTCCTACCCCGACCATGCCTTTATCGGCGAGGAAGGCGGTATCCAGGGCGAGAGCGACTACCAGTGGGTGATCGATCCCCTGGACGGCACCACCAACTTCCTGCGTGGCATCCCCCATTTCTGTATTTCCATCGCCCTGCGCGTCAAAGGCAAGACCGAGCAGGCCGTGGTGTTCGATCCTATCCGTGGCGAGCTGTTCACTGCCAGCCGTGGCGTTGGCGCCCAGCTCAACGGCAAGCGCCTGCGCGTAGCCCAAACCCGCGATATGGAAGGCACCCTGATGGCCACCGGCCTGCCGTTCAAGCAGCGCCAGCACTATCCCAGCTTCATGACCATCTTCACCGCCATCTTCGAGAAGGCTGCCGACGTGCGCCGCAGCGGCTCTGCCGCCCTGGATCTGAGCTACCTGGCGGCCGGTCGTATCGACGGTTTCTTCGAGCTGGGCCTCAAGCCCTGGGATATCGCCGCTGGCGAGCTGATCGCCCGTGAAGCCGGTGCCATCGTCACCGACTTCTCCGGTGGCCACGATTACTTCAAGTCCGGCAACATCGTAGCGGCCCCTGCCCGCTTGCTGCCCAGCCTGCTGGGCACCATCAAGCCGCACCTGACCGACGCCATCCGTCGCTAAGGCAAATGCCAGCTTTGTGCAAAAGGCGCCCCGAAGGGCGCCTTTTTTGTGCCCGACCTCTCGGTTTGTGACAGTGACTTTAAGGGAGGCTTAAGGTTCTCCGCCTTCAATCAGCACTTGCTGATCGAACGAGTCACCTTGATGCGCAACCTAAGTCTACGATTCCTGCTTGCCTCCCTTTGCCTGTTAACCCTTAGCCGCCTTGGACTTGCCATCTGGCAATGGCCCAGGGTGGAAGAAGCCGGTGGCCTCTGGCCGCTGCTGCTGGGGGGCTGGCGCATCGATTTGAGCCTGCTGGCCATGCTGATGCTGGTACCGGCGCTGCTCAGCCCCTGGCTGGGCCATAAGGCCTTGGCCACCAAGATCACCGCCTGGTATTACCGCCTGCTGTTCTGGTGCCTGGCACTGATGGAAGTGGCCACCCCCCAGTTCATCCTCGAATACGACAGCCGGCCGAACCGTCTCTTTTTTGAATACCTCAACCACCCCCACGAAGTGGCGGCCATGCTCTGGCAGGGTTACAAGGGAGTATTGCTGGTTGCCACCCTGGTGCTGGTACTGATGGCCTGGCTGGCTGGCCGTTTACTGCCAGCCAAAGCCGACCCCAAGGCACCACGCCTTGGCACCCGCCTGGCAGGCACCCTGGGGCTGCTGCTGGTCTGCTTCCTGGCAGCCCGTGGCACCCTGGCCCACAGACCCCTTAACCCGTCCCTGGTGGCCTTCAGCGACGATCGCCTGGTCAATACCCTGGCGGTGAACTCTTTCTACAACACCGCCTTTGCCATCTACCAACTCAAGAACGAAAGCTTTGCCGGGGGCGCTTACGGGCATATGAGTCAGCAAGAGGTGGTGCACCGGGTCCGCACCCTGGCCGGCCTGACGGCAACACCACTGGACCCGGCCATACCGAGCCTGCACCACCAGGGTGCCAGTCGCCACCCCGGCAGTAAGCCCAACCTGGTGATCATCGTGGAAGAATCCCTCGGTGCCCAGTATGTGGGCAGCCTGGGGGGTGAAGATCTGACCCCCAACATCGACCGCCTGGCCGAGGAGAGCTGGTTCTTCCAACAGGCCTACGCCACCGGCACCCGCTCGGTTCGGGGTCTTGAGGCCATTACCACCGGCTTTTTGCCCACCCCGGCCCGGGCCGTGCTCAAGTTGCCCCGCGCCCAAAGCGGCTTTTTCACCCTGGCCAGCCTGCTCAAGCAGTACGGTTACCACAGCCGTTTCGTCTACGGCGGGGAGTCGCACTTTGACAACATGAAGAATTTCTTCCTGGGCAACGGTTTTGACGAAATTCACGACCTGGCCAAGTTCAGCAAGCCGGGCTTTGTGGGATCCTGGGGCGCCAGCGACGAGGACATGTTCAAGGAACTGAACGGCCTGCTGGCCAAAGATCAGCAGCCGACCCTGACGGTAGCCTTCAGCGTCTCCAACCACAGCCCCTATGAATACCCCGCCGGGCGTATCGAGCCCCAGGGAGACCCGGCCAGCCGCGCCAATGGCGCCCGCTATGCCGACTGGGCCCTGGGCCAGTTCTTTGCCAAGGCCAAAACTGAAGACTACTGGGACAATACCGTCTTTATGGTGATCGCCGACCATGACTCGCGGGTCTACGGCGCCAAGGCGGTACCGGTGGAGCACTTCCATATCCCGGCCCTGATCCTGGGTAAGGACATCAGCCCCCGTAAGGACCCGCGCCTGGTCAGCCAAATAGACATGGCCCCTACCCTGTTGTCATTGCTGGGAGTAAGCAGCTATCACCCCATGCTGGGTCAGGATCTGACCCGCCAGTCCCCAGATCGGGCCCTGATGCAGTACGGCGATACCTTTGGCTATCTCAAGGGCGACCTGCTGACGGTGCTGCGCTTTAACAAAGAACCTGAGCAGTTCCATTACCAGGCTGGCCAGCTAAGCCCACAGCCTTTGGAGCAGAGCCTGGCAAAGGACGCCCTGGCCTATGCCCTATGGCCCAGCATCGCCTACCGCCAGGGATATTATGCCAAGGTGGTTCAGTCCGAAGTGACAGGTAAGCCGGTATTGGCGCAAGCCATGCAGTAGAAGAAAAGCCGGCTTGAATGCCGGCTTTTTTAACGAGAGGGGAATCAATTGCGCTGGATACTCGGTGTTTCAGCGTTGCGCCAACGATCTGCCTGCCGTTGACTGTACTCTTTCAGTTTCTGGGCATCTGCAGCTGACATACAAATCCGTTTGGGTCTGTTGCTTCCTGTCGGTTTTTCCAAGCGACAGATCAAACCATCTGAGTTTTCAGACCCTTCGGCTGCTGAATTGGCAGCATATTGTGACGATGTACTGCTGCAACCTGCCATCAAGAGCACACCGATGACGATTCCCAAGCTTGCCACTTTCATACAATAATTCCCTTTATATATACAAACTTGAAACATACCGACTAACAGAGTTGATGGCAATAGGTTACGTCATTCATTGAGTGTGAAGTGGCAGTCCCTTGGCAATCCAAGCCTTGATACCTCCGGCAACCGAGTGCACTTTGCTATAGCCCATCAATTGCAAGTTGTGGGCAGCCAAAGCCGAGCGGTAACCGCCGCCGCAGTAGAGATAAAGCGGGGTGTCCTTATCGGGCACCTTTTTCTCTATGTCCCGCTCAATGATGCCACGCCCCAGGTGCTGGGCCTTCGGCAGCCGGCCCATGGCCCACTCATGATCTTCCCTCACGTCCAATAACAGGGCGCCGGGCAAGGCCAAGGCCTCAGCCAACTCACTCACCTCGATTTCCTGTATCCCTGTCCTGATGGCTTCGCACAGGGCCTGGAAGGCCGGGCTATGTTGCATGTTAACTCCTTGAATACTGGGGTTATCCACATTTGCTCACAGACTGACAAAGATAGGACACGGCTTGGCTGCTTAAGTAAGAAGGTACCTTCAACCGGGATAACTGCCATGAAAGCTGCCATTATCACTCTGCTACTGGCACAAGTTTCCTTTTCTGCGCCTGCGGCCCAAAGTGATCACTACACTGTCTATCTTAATTCCACCCCCTTAGTGCAAAGCCTTTATGCAAGTGTGCAGGAGAGCTTTGATGCCTTGTCGGTACAAAGGGAAGTGGACTGTCAAAGATTAAATGAAGATTGGCTAGACCAGCTAGCACTGCAATCTTCACTTAAAAAAGTAGAAAACAGCGACGCTGAGACAGGTTAAAAAAGAACCGGCATAAGCCGGCTCTTTTTACTCAGGGTTTGCTCAGGGCAAAGGATCCAGGTCGGCCCCTTCTTTTTCCACCACTGTGGGCATCAAATCTTCTTTGCACAGGCCCAGTTTCAGGGCCACGGCCGATGCCACGTAGATGGAGGAGTAGGTACCAACCGTGATGCCCATCAGCAGGGCGGCGGCAAAGGCGTGGATCACCGGCCCGCCCACCAGGAAGATGGCAACCACCACAAACAGGGTGGTGGCGGACGTCATGATGGTCCGGCTCAGGGTGGCGGTCAGGGCGTTGTTGGTGATCTCTTCCGGGCTGCCTTTACGCATCTTGCGGAAGTTTTCCCGAATGCGGTCGAACACCACTATGGTGTCGTTCAAGGAGTAACCGATCACCGTCAACACGGCGGCCAGTACCGTCAGGTCAAACTCGATGCCCAGCAGCGAGAAAAAGCCCAAGGTAATGGTCACGTCGTGAGCCAGGGCCACCACTGACCCCAGGGCCAGTTTCCACTCAAAGCGCACCGACACGTACAGCAGGATACAGAGCAGGGCCACAAATACCGCCAGGCCGCCCTGTTCCACCAGTTCGTCACCGACGCTGGGGCCGACGAACTCGATACGCTTGAGGGTGACTTCATCACCACTGTTGGCTTTAAGGTTGGCAACCACCCGGTCGCCCAGGGTAGCGGCATTGGCCTGGTCCTGAGGCGGCATCCGCACCAGCACGTCACGGCTGGTGCCAAAAAACTGCACCGCCGGCTCGCCAAAGCCGCCTTCGGCCAGGTCGTGGCGCACCGCTTCCAGGTCAGCCGGCTGGCTGAAACGCACCTCAATCAGGGTACCGCCGGTAAAGTCCAGGCCCCAATTCAGGCCCTTGAACACCAAGATGCCGATGGACGTCGCCACCAGCAGCAGCGACAGTATCGCCGCCGGCAGGCGTAGCTTGAGGAAATTGACGTCGCTTTTGAAATTGAAGATCTGCATGACGCCTCCTTAAATTGACAGCTTCTCGACACGGCGACCGCCGTAGACGAGGTTGACCACGGCACGGGTGCCGACGATGGCCGTGAACATGGAGGTCAGGATGCCGATGGCCAGGGTCACGGCGAAGCCTTTCACCGGGCCTGTGCCTACCCCGAACAGGATCAGTGCCGTGATCATGGTGGTGATGTTGGCGTCGGCAATGGTGGAGAAGGCGTTGTCGTAACCTTGGTGGATGGCTTTCTGGATGCTGGTACCGGCCCGGATCTCTTCACGGATCCGCTCGAAGATAAGCACGTTGGCATCCACCGACATACCCACGGTCAAGACGATACCGGCAATACCCGGCAGGGTCAGGGTGGCGCCTGGAATAAGGGACATGATGCCGACGATCAGCACCACGTTCATCAGCAGGGCCATGTTGGCAATAAGGCCAAAGGCACGGTAGTAGATGGCCATGAAGATGACGATGGCGATAAAGCCATAGATCAGGGAGTTCATGCCGTCTTGAATGTTCTGGGCCCCCAGGGAAGGGCCGACGGTGCGCTCCTCAACGATCTGGATGGGCGCCAGCAGGGCACCGGCCCGCAGCAGCAGTGACAGGCTGTGGGCTTCTTGGGGCGAGTCGATACCGGTAATGCGGAAGCTGCGGCCAAGGCGAGCCTGGATGGTGGCCACCTGGATCACTTCTTCCACTTTCTTCAGTACCGGCTTGCCGTCCGGGCCTTTTTCACCGGTCGGCTTGTACTCGATGAAGACGGTGGCCATGGGCTTGCCGATGCTGTCCTTGGTGGCACGGCTCATCATGTCGCCGCCCTGGGAGTCCAGCTTGATATTGACCTGGGGACGCTGGTACTCGTCAAAGCCGCTCTGGGCGTCCTGGATATGGTCACCGGTGAGCATCACCCGTTTTTCCGCCAACACAGGGCGGCCGTCACGGCTCTTGTAGAGCACGGAGCCGGCAGGCACACGGCCGTTGATGGCGTCGCCCAGATCATGCTTGGTGTCCACCAGGTGGAATTCCAGGGTGGCGGTCGCGCCCAGGATCTCTTTGGCGCGGGCAGTGTCCTGCACGCCAGGCAGTTCCACCAGGATACGGTCGGTCCCTTGGCGCTGTACCAGAGGCTCGGCCACACCCAGCTCGTTCACCCGGTTACGGATGATGGTGATGTTCTGGCTAAGGGCGTACTCGCGGATTTCCTTGATACGGGACTCGGTCAGGCTCAGCAATACGCTGTCGCCGTCACGTTCCACCAGGTATTCGGTACCGGCGCTCTTCTTGAGGTAAGCCTCGGCCTTGTCGGCAAGGTCCTGGTCACGGAGGGTGACTTTGACCTTACCCTGGCCCAGGCTGCGAATCGCACTGTAGTAGAGCTTTTCTTCACGCAGGTTGGCACGCAGGTCCTGTTGGAGCTGCTCGTCGGCCTTGTTCATGGCCTCGGCCATGTCCACTTCCATCAGGAAGTGCACACCACCGCGAAGATCCAGGCCCAGCTTCATGGGCCCGGCATTGATGCTTTGCAGCCAGGCTGGTGTGGCGGGCGCCAGGTTCAGCGCCACGCTGTAGTCATCACCCATGGCCTTGGCGACCAGTTCCTGGGCCTTGAGCTGGTCTTCGGTGCTCTTGAAGCGGGCCAGCATCAGGCCGTTTTCCAGAGCCACCGACTTGGCTTCCAGCTGATTGTCAGCCAGGACGGAGCGCATCTTGTCCAGGGTGCTGTTGTCGACAACAGCGTTACGGACCCCGGAAACCTGTATGGCAGGGTCCTCACCGTAGAGGTTAGGCGCCGCATACAGGAACCCGAAGATGGTCACCAGGACCAGCATCAGGTATTTCCACAGCGGGTATTTGTTCAACACACCAGCCTTCCTTTTTGTTGTTGTGTTTTTTTAGAGTGACTTCATGGTGCCTTTGGGCAGAACGGCTTGTACCGCCGCTTTTTGTACTGTCACTTCAGTGGTGTCGTTCAGGGCCAGGACGATGAAGTCCTTGCCTTCTTCAACCTTGCTGACGCGGCCGATCAGGCCACCGTTGGTCAGCACTTCGTCGCCCTTTTTCAGGCCGCCCATCAGGTTTTTGTGCTCTTTGACGCGCTTGGCCTGGGGACGGTAGATCATGAAGTAGAAAATGGCACCGAACAGTACCAGCATGATGATGAGCTGCAGGCCGCCACCTTGTTGGCCGGCAGCACCGGTGCTGGCATAAGCGGAATTAATGAACATAACGTCTCCTAAAGGTTATTAAAGTGCGGGTACTTCCATACCCTTGCGCTCATAAAAGTCTTTTACAAAGGCGTCTAATCTACCCTGCTCTATGGCCCCCCGCAAACCTTCCATAACCCTCTGGTAATACCGAAGGTTATGTATGGTATTTAGACGGGCACCGAGGATCTCGTTACAGCGATCCAGGTGGTGCAGATAGGCCTTGGAATAGTGTTTGCAGGTGTAGCAGTCGCACTCGGCGTCCAGGGGGCTGGTGTCGTCGCGGTGCTTGGCATTGCGGATCTTGATGACACCTTCGGTTACAAAAAGATGGCCGTTACGGGCGTTACGGGTGGGCATGACGCAGTCGAACATGTCGATACCACGGCGCACCCCTTCCACCAAGTCTTCGGGCTTACCCACCCCCATCAGGTAGCGGGGCTTGTCGGCCGGCAGCTGCGGGTTCACGTGGCTGAGGATACGATGCATGTCGTCCTTGGGTTCCCCTACCGCCAGGCCGCCGACGGCGTAGCCGTCAAAGCCGATGTCCACCAGGCCCTTGATGGACACATCGCGCAGATCTTCGTACACCGAGCCCTGGATAATGCCAAAGAGGGCATTGGGGTTCTCCAGTTTGTCGAAATGGTCCCGCGAGCGTTTGGCCCAGCGCAGGCTCATTTCCATGGATTTCTTGGCTTCGTCATGGGTGGCCGGGTAAGGGGTGCACTCGTCGAAGATCATCACGATGTCGGAGCCCAAGTCGGTCTGGATCTCCATGGACTTTTCCGGGTCCAGGAAAATCTTGTCGCCGTTGATGGGGTTACGAAAATGCACGCCCTCTTCGGTGATCTTGCGGATATCCCCCAGGCTGAACACCTGGAAACCGCCGGAGTCGGTGAGGATGGGGCCATGCCAGTGCATGAAGTCATGCAGGTCGCCATGGGCCTTCATCACCTCCTGGCCTGGGCGCAGCCACAGGTGGAAGGTGTTGCCCAGCAAAATTTCGGCGCCGGTATCGGCCACTTCTTCCGGGGTCATGCCCTTGACGGTGCCGTAGGTGCCCACCGGCATAAAGGCCGGGGTCTGCACTATGCCGCGTTCAAAGACCAACTGGCCACGGCGAGCCTGGCCATCGGTATTAAAGAGTTCGTATTTCATGGATGCTCCTGGGAATCTGGAAAAACAGTCCAGCCCCTTAAGCCCCGGGGCCCTTTGCCTCGGGGTTCTTGGTAATGAACATGGCGTCGCCATAGGAAAAGAAACGGTACTCTTGGTTCACCGCTTCGCGATAAGCCGCCAGCGTCTCGCTATATCCGGCAAAGGCACTGACCAACATGATCAGGGTGCTTTCCGGCAGGTGGAAGTTGGTGACCAGCCCATCTACCACCAAAAAGCGGTAGCCGGGGTAGATGAAGATGTCGGTGTCGCTGGCAAAGGGCGCCAGTTCGGTACCGGCTTGCTCGGCGGCCTGGGCCGCCGATTCGAGGCTGCGCACCGAGGTGGTGCCCACGGCGATCACCCGTCCGCCACGGGCCTTGCAAGCTTTGACTGCGTCCACCACCGCTTGCGGCACTTCGGCATATTCGCTGTGCATCT
The DNA here is from genome assembly GCF_000299915.1 of Gallaecimonas xiamenensis 3-C-1. Lineage (NCBI taxonomy): Bacteria > Pseudomonadati > Pseudomonadota > Gammaproteobacteria > Enterobacterales > Gallaecimonadaceae > Gallaecimonas > Gallaecimonas xiamenensis. The sequence goes on along the minus strand of NZ_AMRI01000010.1, from coordinate 67,586 downwards.
TGTGCTCGAAGATGCTGTCGGCCCGCACCGGCTGGAAGGTGCCGGCCCCCACATGAAGGGTGACAAAGGCAGTCTCCACCCCTTTTGCAGCCAGGGCCACCAGCAGCGGTTCGTCAAAATGCAGGCCGGCGGTGGGTGCCGCTACGGCGCCGGGCTTTTCGTTGTAAACGGTCTGGTAGCGCTCCCGATCGGCTGCGTCGTCGGGGCGGTCAATGTAAGGGGGCAGCGGCATATGGCCGATGCGCTCGAGGATAGCCAGCACCCCATCTTCCCCTTCGAAAGCCAGCTCGAACAGGGCGTCATGGCGGGCCACCATCAGGGCTTTAACCCCCTCGTCAAAAACCAGTTCGGTGCCGGGCTTGGGGGACTTGCTGGAACGCACATGGGCCAGTACCCGCTTGTCGTCCAGCACCCTTTCCACCAGCACTTCGAGTTTGCCGCCACTGGCCTTTTGGCCAAAGAGCCGGGCCGGGATCACCCGGGTGTTGTTGAACACCAGCAGATCCCCTTCCTTGAGCTCTTCCAGCAGATCGGTAAAACGGCCGTGGCGCAAGGCACCACTGGGGCCGTCCAGCATCAAAAGACGGCTGGCAGAGCGCTCGGCCATGGGATGGCGGGCGATCAGGTGCTCGGGGAGATCAAAGTGAAAATCGGCGCGTTGCATGGCGGCACAGCTTGTCTGCAAAAAGGGGCGATAGTTTACCTGCTGGGGCTCACAGAGGCCAGTTTCCGGGCCCTGGAGGGCCGCTGCTGGCTCCAAGCTGAACCTGAGAGCCAAGGAAAACGTTTTGTTGTAATTTTACTACAAAAAGCCCTTGCGGCCTGGGCTTAGCCGAGGATAGACTGGCCCCACTTCGTAATTGAGCAAGATTTCTACGTCTTGTCTCCCCCAACGAAGCGCTGTGCAAGCAGCTCTTTTTCATATCCTGTTGTATGACCGTTCCTGTGTCTTTTTTGTGCCCGGCCTTATGGCCGGGCTTTTTTTATGGTGGCCCGCAGGCCGCCGGCAGGACTGTCACCCAGTTCCAGTTCCAGGCCGTGGCGCCGGGCCACCTCACCGACGATGGCCAGCCCAAGACCGGCACCTTCGGTGTTGGTGTCGGCGCCCAGGCGATGAAAACGGGCCAGGCAGGCCTCCCGCTGGTCTTGGGGAATGCCGGGGCCGGCATCGTCCACCCAAAGGTGGTCTTCGCCGATACCGATAGACACCTCACAACCCTCGGGCCCGTAGCGCAGGGCATTGTCCACCAGGTTGCGAACCATCACCGCCAGCAGCGCCCTATCTCCCTCCAATTGCCAGTCGGTGTCCACATTCAGGGCCAGTTGCTGGTCGCGCCGGGCCGCCAGGGGATACATCTCCGCCAGCAATCCCTTGGCCACCTGGGCCAGGGAAACCCTTTCAATCTTGGGCAACTGCTTGCCCCCTTCCAGACGGGCCAGGGTCAGCAGTTGCCCCACCAGGTGCGCCAGGCGGGCAATGCCGTTGCGGGCCGCCGTCAGGGACTGTCGCCGCTGCTCTTCGTCTTGTGCTTCCAGGGCGTTTTCCAGGTGCAACTGGGCCCCGGCCAGGGGGGTACGCAGCTCATGGGCGGCATCGTCGGTAAAGCGCCGCTCCCGGGTCAGGGTGTTGTCCAAGGCCTCCAACAGATCATTGAGGGCCTGCACCAGGGGTTTGACCTCGGCCGGGGTACTTTGCAATTTGAGGGGGGTGAGCTGGTCAGGACTGCGCCTGGCCACCTGGGCCGACAGGCTATTGACCGGCCTGAGTCCACGGGTAATAAGGACGCTGGACATCAGGATCACCAGCACCGTCATCAAGCCAGCCTGCCACAGGGCGGGCTTTAACACCGCTTCTTCGGTGATCTCTTCCCTGACCTCCGCCAACTGCCCGGTCTGCAGCCAGTAATTGTCATGGTCGTCAAAGACGGTAAAAAGCCGCCAGGTCTCGCCACTGGTCGATTGCAGCCAGTGATAGCCGGGGGACTTGAGGTTGATGTCTTCCTTGAGGTTGGAAAACAGCAAATCCCCTTCCGGGCTAAACACTTGGAACAAAAGCTTTTTTTCGTAATGGTGGCCGAAGATGGTTTCGTCGTGCTCCGCCTCCCCCGACACCAGGGACTGGCGGCTGGCCGTGGCCAAGGCGTCGCGGATGGCGTCCAGGCGGGCGGTGTCCAGAGGCTTTTCCACCATACCCATGATGATCCGCGCCGACTGGGCCAGCTCGGCGTCGTAGAGTTCTTCCGCTTCATGGGCGGCGCGGGAATAGCCAAAGATGCTGACCGCCACCAGCACCAGCAGGAACAGCACCACAAAACGCAGGGCAAAATAACGACGGATAGACTTCATGGCAGTTTGGGCATCACATAGCCGACGCCGCGCAGGGTCTTGATGACCTCACTGCCCAGCTTTTTACGAAGGTGGTGGACATGGACCTCGAGGGCGTTGGACTCCAACTCCTCCCCCCAGCTGTAGAGGCGCTCTATCAGCTGCTCGCGGGTCAGCACCCGGTCCGGTTGACGCATCAATTCATGGAGCAGGGTAAATTCCCGGCGTGACAATGTCACCGGGCTGTCGGCCAGGGTCACTTGATGGGAGGCCGGGTCCAGGCTGATTTGGCCGTTTTTGAGCACCGGCTCAACCTGGCCCACCGGGCGCCGGGACAGGGCCCTGAGCCTGGCCAGCAGTTCCCGGGACTCGAAGGGTTTAATCAGGTAGTCGTCGGCGCCGCTATCGAGCCCTTGGATACGGTCGTCAATGGCGTCCCGGGCGGTGAGCACCAGCATGGGCAGGGCTATGCCCTCCTTACGCCAGGCCTTGAGCAGGTCCACCCCGGAGCCGTCCGGCAACTGCCAATCCAGCACAGCAATGTCCGGCTGGCTGACCGCCATGGCCTGGCGAGCCTCCTGGACCCGCTGGTACCAATCCACCGCATAGCCTTCGCGGCCCAGGGCCGTTACCAGGCCCTGGCCCAGCAGTTGGTCGTCTTCTAGTAGCAATAAGCGCATGGCACCTTACTTTTTCTTCCGTTTCTCCAGCTTGGCATTCACCTTGGCCAGCTTGTCCTTGATCTCGGCCCGGCGCCCGGCATCAGCCAGGGCTCGGCCAGGGCGGTCTGGGGCGGCCAGGGCTTTGGTCAAGTATTGCAAGGCTTCCTGGTAACGCCGCTCCTCCAACAGAAAATCGCCGTAAAAGAAGTTGGGGTCAATACCGTCGGGGTTGATGGCCAGGGCTTTTTTGAGGTTTTCCTCGGCCTTGTCATCATCCCCAAAGCCGATGGGCCACCCGGGCACCTGGTAATAAAGGGAGCCAAGGGAGGTGTAGGCCGAGCCCCCCAGGGCCTTGTCATCCAGTTTCAGGGACTGTTCCAGCTCGGCCTTGGCTTCCTTGACGTATTTCAAGGCGCCGATGCCGCCCTTGGCCCCGGCGTAGCTGGCGCTGATGATGGCGCTCCAGATGAGATAGCCCGGGTCGTCGGGGTGAGCCTTGAGTTCGGCCTGGACCTGCTCGCGCAGGGCGGCAAAGGCATCTTCCTGCTGCTTTTCGGCCACCTGGTATTTGATTTCGGCCCAGCTGTCCTGGTAATGGCTCAGGGGGGCCGCCGCCAGGCTGGCGCTTAACAACAAGGGCAAAGTGCACAGAAGGGCTTTCATAAAGACTCCTCGGTATGGGCCTTGATGGTGGCCAGTTGTTTTTGCACGGCGCCGTCCACCACAGTGGGCAGCAGGGCGTTAATGCGGGTAAAGAGCGACTCGGGAAAGCCCAGCACCATGGCCGCCTTGGGTTTGCGGATAAGCAGGCTCACCGCCTGGGCCACCACCTGGGGCGGGTCGACCTTGTTGCCAAGGGCCTGGTTAAGGGCCACGGCATTGGGGCTGTTTAGGGGGGTGTCGGTGGCGCGGGGCGCCAGGTAGCTGACCGCTATGCCCTGGTCCCTAAGTTCCCGGCCCAGGGCCTCGGAAAACCGCTTAAGTCCGCCTTTGGCGGCGCCATAAGCCACATAGCCGGGATAACCAATCTCCCCCAGCACCGAACCTATATTGATGATCTGGGCACCAGCCTTGAGACTCGGCAGCAGGCCATGGACCAAGGCCATGGGGGCCAGCAGGTTAAGGCGGATCTGCCGCTCGATGTCGGCCCAGTCGCTTTTTTCAAAGGTTTGCAGTTGGTTGGTGCCGGCATTGTTGATAAGCACGTCCACTGCCAGTTGCCGCTGGGCCAGGGCTTCAGCCAGGGTCTTGCCGGGCTGGGGGCCGTCCAGGTCCAGGCTCAGCACCTGGTGGCCAGGACCGAGGGCGTCGGCCAGTTGCTGGAGTTTTCCCAAGTCCCTTGCTACCAGCACCAGGCGGTGGCCTTCTGCCGCTAGCCTTTCGGCGATGGCGCGGCCTATACCGCCGCTGGCCCCGGTCAGTAGGATTTGCTTCATCAGGCCTCCATGGGCAGGCTGCGGAACATGTCGCCATAGAGGCGGTACATGCGGTTGGCCATATGGATAATGGCGTCCTGGTCGGCCTTGTCTTCGATGCGGTTCATCAAGGACTCGAAGAAATCGATGTGCTCCAGGTCCAGGCTGCCATGGGAGTAGAGATAACGGCAGGCCCCTTTGCCCAGGCTGAGCTTGGCGCGGATCAGGTCGGCCATGGGGGTAGCCAGGTTCACCGAAGTGCCTTCCAACACCCAGACCATGCCAAAGAGGCTGACCGGGTTGCCCCGGTTAACACTGTCGTAGGCGTAGGCCACCATCAGCTCGGTTTCGAAATTGGCTTTGGACAAGCGGGCCTGTTCCCGGTCGCCCCCGGCGGCGGCGATGTCGTCGAGGATCCACTCGTGGTGGCCGTATTCCTCCTCGATGTACTCGGCAATGGCGCCCCGCAGCCATTCCTTGTCGTCTCCCAGGCGGGTACCACAGGCCATCATCAAGGGCACAGTGTGTTTGACGTGGTGGTAGGCATTGTTCAAAAAAGCCAGGTAGCGCGGCAAGGTCACATCCCCTTGCTGGCAGGCCAAAATGGCCGGCGCACTGAGCAGGTACTGCTGGGCGGCCTGGGTTTCGGTCTTGAGACGGTCAAAAAAGCCCATGGGCGACTCCTTGATGCGCTGGGCCAGGGCCTGGCGGCGCAGACGGCCGTTGGCGGTCAGTTCCTGGCGTTCGATGGAAAAGGGCTCATTGGTGCCACTGAGGCTGTCGAGGCGGGCATAGTCCGGCAACCCCTGATTGAAGCCCTCTTTAAGGGTAGCCAGATCCTCGCGGCCGGTGACCACCAGGGCATGAAGCCCCTGGCTCTCACTGCCATAGACAAAGGCCTGGGCTATGCCCGGCAAGGCGCAAAGCTCCGCTTCCAGCCATTCGGGAGCCACATTGCGGCCCATGGCAGTGACGATGGTGGCCTTCTTGCGGCCAAGGATGGTCAGGGTGCCGTCTTCGGCCAGGGCCCCCAGGTCACCGGTGGCCAGCCACTGGGGCTGGTCGCCTTCCTCCCCCAGGTAGCCCAGAAAGCTGTTGCCCCTGACTTGCACTTCACCGTCTTCGGCCAGCCGCACTTCCACATGGGGTAGCACCTGCCCGACCGTGCCGGGTTTGTTGGCGCCGGGGATGTTAAGGGCCACCACGGAACAGGCTTCGGACAGGCCATAACCTTCATAAAGGGGTAGGCCCAGGGCCTGGGCCTGTTCCAGCTGCGCCTGGGCAGTCTTGCCGCCCCCCAGCGCCAGGAAGCGGTAGCTGTCGGCCAAGCCCTGGGCTTTGCCGGCCAAGATCACCGGCAGCAAGGCTGGCACCAGGATCAGGCTGTGGGGCTGGTAACGGGTCAGGGTCGAGAGCATCTGGGCCGGGTCCAGGCCACTGGCCCCTTTGACCCCCAGCTCTGCCATGGGCACCAGGGTCACGCTGGCGCCGGCCAGCCATGGCACGTAGAGCCCGCCGAGGTTTTCCAGCAGTACCGCCAAAGGCAGCAGGCACAGGTGCCGTTCCACTCCTTGTTGGCCGGTTACCCACAATAAAGAGCGACAAACCGCCAGCATATTGGCCTCGGACAGGCAGACCCCTTTGGGGTTTCCCGTGGTGCCGGAGGTGTAGGTGATTTTGGCGGTGCCCGCCGGCAGCGTCTGGGGAGCATCTACAGCCAGCAGGCTCAAGGTGCCCTGCCCTGTTGCCAGGGTTTGGCTGGCCATGGGCAGGGCTACCGGCGCCAGCACCGCATCGAGGCCGGCATCGGCAATGACATGAAGCTGCTGGGCGCGGCTGAAGAAGCCTGGAATGGGCACCAGCACCAGCCCGGCCTTAAGGGCGGCCAGGTCGGCAATGGTCCAGGCCGCTTCGTTATCCATCAGCAGACCCAGGCGGCGAACCCCGGCCCCTGCCAGGGTGGCGGCCAGCTCTTCGGCGGCGGCCAGCAGCTGGGCGCCGGACAGTTTTTGCGCCGGGGTAACCAGGGCGCAGGGATTGACGGCCAGGGCCTCGGCCAGTACCTCATACAACATCGGTGATCTCCGGGGCTATGGCAGAGAGGATCCGCATCAATACCGGCTGGGCCTGGATGGCCTGCCAACCTGCCTGTACCGAGCCGGCAAAGACCGCCGGCTTGTTCTGGTAGTAACGCCCCCACTCCTGGGCATCGTCCCCCAACTTGAGGGCGCTGGCGTCGGCCAGGAACCAAGGCTCCAGCCCCAGGCGGGAAAAAGCCGACTGCAATTCGCGAGTGGCGGTAAAGACCACGTAGTCCACCCCGCTCTGGGCCAGGTAGCGGGTCAGGGCCAGGATCATCAGCCTGGCCCCCCCTGCTTCGCCGGCCAGGTTACCCACCTCCACTATCTGGCGGCGGCTAAGGTCATGGCCGGCGCGCTGGGCCAGCACCGCCTCTATGGGGCCGTCCAGGTACTGCTCCAAGAACAGGGTGTTATCGGCGGCGCCACGCACCCCGCAGCTGGCCAGCCAACGGTCGTTGTCGGTCAGCAGGTATTGCTGGGGCAGGAAGTGGCGCAGCCTGGCCTGGTGGGCGTCGGCATAACGAGCACAGGCAAAATGCTTGATGGCGTCAAAGGCGTCCGTGCCTTCCAAACAACGCTGAAACTGCATTGCCTTGGGAGCAAATTTGGCCAGCATGGGAAGACCTCGAGGGGGATGGTGCTTAAAGCCTCGCCAGAGAAGCTTAAGAGAGGCTTAAGGTTGGGTCTTGCCGTGAAAAAACAGTGAATTACATCAAAGAGCCTAATAAAAAAGGCGGCCGAGGCCGCCAAACGCTTAGGAACTAGGTTATTGCTTAGTGGAACTGCTCTTCCTCGGTGGAACCTTTAAGGGCAGTTACCGAAGACTGACCACCCTGGATAACGGTAGTCATGTCGTCGAAGTAGCCGGTGCCCACTTCCTGCTGGTGGGCCACGAAGGTGTAACCCCGGTCAGCAGCGGCAAACTCTTCTTCCTGCATCTTCACGTAGGCCGACATGTCGTTACGGGCATAGTCGTAGGCCAGGTTGAACATGTTGAACCACATGTTGTGGATACCCGCCAGGGTGATGAACTGGAACTTATAACCCATGGCCGACAGTTCGCGCTGGAACTTGGCTATGGTCGCGTCGTCCAGGTTCTTCTTCCAGTTAAAGGACGGCGAGCAGTTATAGGCCAGCAGCTTGCCGGGGTACTTGGCATGGATGGCCTCGGCAAAGCGGCGCGCCTCTTCCAGATCCGGCTTGGCGGTTTCGCACCACAAGAGATCCGCATAAGGGGCGTAGGCCAGGCCGCGAGCAATGGCTTGCTCGATACCGGCACGCACCCGGTAGAAGCCTTCGCTGGTGCGCTCACCGGTGACAAAGGGCTTGTCGTAGTCGTCGCAGTCGCTGGTGATAAGGTCAGCGGCGTTGGCGTCGGTACGGGCCAGCACTATGGTGGGCACACCGGCTACATCAGCCGCAAGGCGGGCGGAGATCAGCTTTTGTACCGCTTCCTGGGTAGGCACCAATACCTTGCCGCCCATGTGGCCGCATTTTTTGACAGACGCCAACTGGTCTTCGAAGTGCACGCCGGCGGCGCCCGCTTCAATCATCGACTTCATCAGCTCGTAGGCGTTCAGTACGCCGCCAAAACCCGCTTCGGCGTCGGCGACGATGGGCGCGAAGTAGTCGATGTAGCCGTCATCACCGGGGTTTTTGCCCTTTTGCCATTGAATTTGGTCGGCGCGGCGAAAGGCATTGTTGATGCGCTTGACCACGGCCGGCACCGAGTCCACCGGGTACAGGGACTGGTCAGGGTACATGGACTGATAGCTGTTGTTGTCGGCGGCCACCTGCCAGCCGGACAGGTAGATGGCCTGGATACCGGCCTTGACCTGCTGCACCGCCTGGCCGCCGGTCAGGGCGCCCATGGCGTTGAGGAAGTCCTTCTCAGGGCGAAAGCTCGGGCGGGCCCCTTCGTTGACCAGCGTCCAGAGCTTTTCGGCACCCAAACGAGCCAGGGTATGCTCGGGCTGGACGGAGCCGCGAAGGCGTACCACGTCCTCGGCACTGTAAGTGCGTTCCACACCTTTCCAGCGCGGATTCTCAGCCCAATCCTGTTTCAGAGCGTCGATTTGCTGTTGCCTGTTCATGCGTTGGTCCTTCTTTCAGTCGATGAGGGTGTAACCAGGTTCAGTCAAAAAGGGAACGAAGCGGTCTGACACAGTGATCCGGGTCAACAGCTCCGCCGCCTCACGAAAACGGCCATTGTCAAAACGGTCGGCACCCAGTTCTTCCCGAACCTGTGCCATTTCTTCGGTCAAAAAGCGGGTAAAGAGTTCGGCGGTGACCTTCTGGCCGCCAGCCAGGGTCTTGCCGTGGCGCAGCCATTGCCAGATGGAGGCCCGGCAGATCTCGGCGGTGGCAGCGTCTTCCATCAGGCCATAGATGGGAACGCAGCCGTTGCCGTCGATCCAGGCTTCGATGTACTGCAGGGCCACCCGGATATTGGTGCGCATCCCCGCCTCGGTGCGTTCCCCTTCGCAGGGGGCCAGCAGCTCGGCAGCGGTGATGGGGGCGTCCCCTTCCCGGGTCACAGCCAGTTGGTTGGGGCTATCACCCAGGGCTTCGTCAAACACCGACAGGGCGGTGTCGGCCAGGCCAGGGTGGGCAATCCAGGTGCCGTCATGGCCGTTGCGGGCTTCCAATTCCTTATCCTGGCGCACCTTGTTCAGCACCCACTGGTTACGCTCGGCTTCCTTGGCGGGGATAAAGGCGGCCATGCCGCCCATGGCCAGGGCGCCGCGCTTATGGCAGGTGCGAATGAGCAACCGCGAATAGGCGTTAAGGAACGGCTGGTCCATGGTGACCACCTGGCGGTCCGGCAGCACCCGGTCCGGGTGATTACCCAGGGTCTTGATATAGCTAAAGATGTAGTCCCAGCGGCCGCAGTTGAGCGCCACGATGTGGTCTTTGAGTTCGAACAGGATCTCGTCCATCTCGAACACCGCCGGCAGGGTTTCAATCAGCACTGTGGCCTTGATGGTGCCGCGAGGCAGGCCGAAGCGGTCTTCGGTAAAACAGAACACCTGGCTCCAAAAGCGCGCTTCCAGGTGGCTTTGCAGCTTGGGCAGGTAGAAATAGGGGCCGGAGCCGTTTTCCAGCAACCGCTTGTGGTTATGGAAAAAGTACAGGGCAAAGTCCCACAGGCAGCCCGGTACCACCCGGCCGTTGAAGGTCACGTGTTTTTCCGGCAGGTGCAGGCCGCGGACCCGGCAGATCAATACGGCGGGCTCGTCGGTCAGGCTGTAGTACTTGCCGGACTTGGGATCGGTGTAGGTGATGGTCCTGTCCACGGCGTCGCGCAGGTTGACCTGGCCTTGCATCACCGCCTGCCAGGTGGGGGACAGGGAGTCTTCGAAGTCGGCCATGAACACCTTGGTGCCGGCATTGAGGGCATTGATCACCATCTTGCGTTCGGTGGGGCCGGTGATCTCCACGCGCCTGTCGGTCAGGTCGGCGGGAATGCCGCGAATCTGCCAGTCGCCGTCACGAACGGCCTGGGTCTCTGGCAAAAAGTCGGGCAATTGCCCCTGGTCAAAAGCCTGTTGGCGAAGGCTCCTGGCTTCAAGCAGACCAGGCACCTTGTCAGCGAACGCCGCCATTAGCTCCTGAACCCAGCCCTGGGCGCTTTCGCTCAGCAGCTGCTTTTGTTCTGCGGTCAGTCCGTTCTGCACCTTCAACATCGGGCCTCCAATTACATTTGTAAGGTTGCAACCACAACAACCCAAGTTTCTGTCTGGTCATCCAGACGGCTATCCGTTGCCTAAACACTGACGGAGCCGCAAAGCAAAATCAACAACAAAAAATAAACAAAATCAAAATTAAATTATAAGCGCATGTTTTTAATAGTTTTTTATGGCATTACCAATTAGAGCTTTAACTCTTATTGGTAAGACCAAATAACCTTTTCGTAACTGAAGGGCACTTTCAATTCGAAAAGTCGAACTGAAAGTTTTTTGTAATTTTATTGCATTTATACAATCTGCAATCCCAGCCGAACCAGGTTAAAACCATAAAAATCAATTGATTAACAAATTAAGGCCGCATCGGCAGCAGACAAGAACCGTGAAGGGAGTGAGAAATTAGAAAGCTAAGGGGATGAAAAGAAAGCCACTTACCGTGGCTTAAGCAGGGGGCGGTGCAGCAGGTTGTCTAGGGAGAGAAAGCGGGGCTCTGGGATCTGGTCCCATTCAAACCAGTGCCAGCCAGCACATTTTTGCGGCTCCAGGCATCGAGGCTCCCCCTCACCCAGGGTGCCGGTAACAAAGAGAGTCAGGTAGTGAAGGCCTTCAGGATAGAGGTCATTGCTGACCGCCACTAACCTGGGCTCATCAAGTTGCAGGCCGGTTTCCTCGGCCAGCTCCCGCTGGGCGCAGGCCAGGGGGCACTCGCCGGCTTCCAGGTGGCCACCAGGCAGGGCCCAATGACCTTGCCCGTGGCTGCCTCGGCGCTGCCCAACCAGCACCCTGCCCTGGCGCTCTACCACAACTCCGACCCCAACCTTGGGGCCAGAGAAGATCACAGCAGGGATTCCGGCAACGCTTTGGCGATCAGTTCGCCCAGGCGCCGGTAAGTGCGAATGCGGCTTGAGGTCTGGCGCCATACCAGGCCTATCTCCCGGTACGCGTCGTCATCCAGGCGATGGGCGACCAGCTCGGTGCCCACCAGAATGCCGGCGTCTATGGCCAGTTGCGGCAAAAAGGTGGTGCCCAGTTTGGCATTCACCATCTGCACCAGGGTATGCAGGCTGGTGGCGGCAAAGGGATTGATCTTGGTGGAGTCGGTCAGGTGGCAGGCGCTGACGGCATGGTCAGTCAGGCAATGCTCCTTTTCCAGCAGGAAGACGCTGCGCTCGGGCAGCTTTTTCAGGTCGGGATCGGTGCCCCATTTTTCCTGCAGCTCCTTGTGCATGACCTGGCTGAAGGGGTCCTTGCCCAGGCGCATGGTATGGAAGCCCTTGGTGTCCACCGGCAGGGCCAGCAGCACCAGGTCCAGCTCACCGCGCTCCAGCATGGCCAGCAGGTTCTGGGTGGTGTCTTCCCGCAGCAGCAGCTTGAGATCCAAATAGGCGGCGTTGACCTCGGTCACCACCTTGGACAACAGGAAAGGGGCTATGGTGGGAATGCAGCCCAGGCGCACTTCACCGCTCATGGGGGAAGCCTGGTTTTGTACGTACTCCACCAGATCGCGGGTGTGGTTGACGATGTCCCTGGCCCTATTGATGGCCTCAAGACCGGTAGCGGTAAAAAGAAAGGACTTGTTGTCACGTTCGATGAGCTGGCAGCCCAGCTGTTCTTCCAGGTTCTGGATACCGGCAGACAGGGTGGACTGGGACACATTGCAGGCCCTGGCGGCACGGTTGAAGTTCTGGTGTTCTTCCAAGGCCAGCAGGTAGGTGAGATTTTTAATGCTCGGCAGTCTCATAATAGGCAGTTCCGATTAAACCCGTCGTTTTTCTTCGCTTCAATGATAGTTCAACCCTTGGCTAGACTGTAGCGGTTTTCTTAGGGCTGGTTCAGCCAGCCTTGCCATCCCCATATTGCACAGCACTTACGCCGGCCCTGCCGGCTTTTTTTTACCTGCCAAAGCACAAAAAAAACAAGCGGCTAAGGCCACTTGCATTAATAGGGTATTCGTTTGGGGGATTTATTGGCAGTGACTGACAGGGTCAGTCTTCACAGTCCCACATCATCCGTTCGTCCAATACCAAGCCGGGGTCTAGCTGGGATATATGGGCGACTGTGGTGTGGCTGTGGTCCAGGTCACGTATGGTGACCAGGTCGTCCGAGTCGTCGATAGCGACGATACGGCCTATACCGTTTAGACTCTTGTAAAACATCCCTACCGACAACATCTCCTTACTCACCATTGGAAGCTCCTCCTTTGTCTTGCTAGGCTGCCATTAAAAAATATGGCACATGGAATAAAAAATGGCCTACTGGTTGATGAAAACCGAACCCGACCTGTTTTCTATTCAGGATCTCCTCAGTCAAAAAGTCAGTCCCTGGGACGGCGTGCGCAATTACCAGGCCCGCAATTTCATGAACGACATGGCCCTGGGGGACAGAGTCTTTATCTACCATTCCAGCTGCAAGGACGTGGGTATTGCCGGCATAGGGGAAGTGGTCAAGACTGCCTACCCGGACCATAGCCAGTTCGATCCCCAAAGCCCCTACTTCGACCCCAAGGCCAGCCCCGACAAACCCCGCTGGACCCGGGTCGATTTGGGCTTTGTGGAAGCCTGGCCGGCGGTATTGTCCCTGGCCCGCCTCAAGGCCGACCCGGCCCTGGCCGAGATGGCCTTGGTGCAAAAGGGCAGCCGGCTGTCGGTAATGCCGGTGAGCAGCGGCCAATGGCAGCACATATTGGGACTAAAACCGTGAAGAAGGCCAAGTACCTTGACGCCCTGGCGCCCCTGCAACGGGAGCTGGTGCAACTGCAGCAGTGGGTCCAGGCCCAGGGACTGAGGGTAGTGGTGCTGTTCGAAGGGCGCGACGCCGCCGGCAAGGGCGGCATCATCAAGACCCTGACCCAGCACCTCAATCCACGCCACGTCAAAGTGGTGGCCCTGGGCGTGCCTACCGAGCGGGAACAGAGCCAGTGGTATTTCCAGCGCTACAGCGCCCACCTGCCTGCTGCCGGCGAATTGGTGCTGTTCGACCGCTCCTGGTACAACAGAGCCGGGGTGGAAAAAGTAATGGGCTTTTGCAACGACGAGGAGTACGAGCGCTTTTTAGTCAGCTGCCCAGTCTTTGAAAAAATGCTGGTGGACGACGGCATAGTGCTGATCAAGTACTGGCTCAACGTCTCGCCGGAAGAACAGGAAAGGCGCTTCCAGGCCAGATTGGACAATCCCCTTAAGCGCTGGAAGTTCTCCAAGATGGATCTGGAAGGCCGCGAGCGCTGGCAGGCCTACGCCAAGGCCCGCGACCGCATGCTGGACGCCACCGACAGCGGCCATTGCCCCTGGTACATCATCGACGCCAACGACAAGAAAAAGGCCCGCCTCAACTGCATCAGCCACCTGCTTGGCCTGCTGCCTTACCGGCCCCAGCCCTACCCGCAAGTAACCCTGGGGGACGTCAAAGGCAAGGAGCTGCCCCCGGGCAAAGACCGCCACTGGATCCCTGAGCCCTATTGAAAAAGGCGCCCTGAGGCGCCTTTTTTACCCTTTGATGTCGTTTTCGAAATCGGCGCGGGCGATATGCCGCACGTCTTTACCCTTGACGAAATAGATGATGTATTCGCAGATGTTCTGGCAGCGATCGCCGATACGCTCCAGGGCACGGGCCGCCCACATCACTTCGATGACCTTGGGGATGGAGCGAGGATCTTCCATCATGTAGGTCATCAATTCCCGGAACAATGACTCGTACTCCCGGTCCACCCGCACGTCTTCGGCGTGCAGGGCCAGGGCCGCATCCACGTCCATACGGGCGAAGGCGTCCAGGGTGTCGCGCACCATTTTCAGCACATGGTGGGCCATGGATTCGAGGCTCACCAGCAGGGTCATCTGCTGGGTCTCAAAGCTGCCCTGGGCAATCTTGGCGATGCGCTCTGCAGTGTCACCGATGCGTTCCAGGTCAGCAATGGTCTTGATGATGGCGATCACCAAGCGCAGATCCGAAGCGGCTGGCTGGCGCTTGGCGATGATGCGGGTGCACTCTTCGTCGATGGCCACTTCCATGGCATTGACCTGGCGGTCACCGTCAATAACCTTTTCGGCCAGAACGGTATCCCGGTCATGAACGGCGCGGATAGCGTCATCCAACTGCTTTTCCACCAGGCCGCCCATGGTCAGCACCATGTTGCGCACATGCTCCAGTTCCTGGTTGAACTGTCCGGAGATGTGCTTGGAAAGATTCATGTTGTCCATGGCGTCTCCTTAGCCGTAACGACCTGTGATGTAGTCTTCGGTTTTCTTCTTCGCCGGTTTGGTGAAGATGGTGTTGGTGTCGGCGTACTCGATCAGTTCGCCCATGTACATAAAGGCAGTCTGGTCCGATACCCGGGCCGCCTGCTGCATGTTGTGGGTAACGATAACCACGGTGAAGTTCTTCTTCAGATCGTTGATCAGCTCTTCAATGGTCAAGGTGGAAATAGGGTCCAGGGCCGAGGTGGGTTCGTCAAGCAGCAGCACTTCGGGCTCGATGGCGATGGCGCGGGCGATCACCAGGCGCTGTTGCTGGCCGCCGGACAGGCCAAAGGCGTTGTCGTGCAGGCGGTCCTTGACCTCTTCCCAAAGGGCCGCCCCCTTAAGGGACTGCTCCACCGCTTCGTCCAGCACCCGCCTGTCATTGATGCCCTGCAGGCGCAGGCCGTAGACCACGTTCTCGTAGATGGACTTGGGGAAGGGGTTGGGACGCTGGAACACCATGCCCACCCGCCGGCGCAGGGCCGCCACGTCCACCCCCTTGTCGTAGATGTTGTTGCCGTGCAGGGCTATGCCCCCCTCGATACGGCAGCCGTCCACCAGGTCGTTCATACGGTTGATGCAGCGCAGCAAGGTGGACTTGCCGCAGCCGGACGGGCCGATAAAGGCAGTGACCTGGCCCTTGGGAATGGCCATGGAGATATTGTGCAGGGCCTGCTTCTGGCCGTAGTAGAGGTTCAGCCCCTCTATGGTCAGGGCCGTCTGCTCCGGCGTCAGCTTGTTCAGGTCCAGCTTCTGCTCGCCTGTGGTCATGTCGGGTCGGATGGAGATCATATCGTTACCCTTAAAGCTTAGTGTTCCAGCGATCGGAATTTTTCCCGCAAGTGGTTGCGGATGCCGATGGCGGTGATGTTCAAGGTCATGATCACGCTGACCAGCAGGAAGGCTGTCGCGTAGACCAGAGGCCGGGCCGCTTCCACATTGGGACTCTGGAAGCCGACGTCATAAATGTGAAAGCCCAGGTGCATGAACTTGCGGTCCAGGTGCACAAAGGGGAAGTTGCCGTCCACCGGCAGTGTCGGGGCCAGTTTGACCACCCCCACCAGCATCAGTGGCGCCACTTCACCGGCCGCCCTGGCCACCGCCAGGATAAGGCCGGTCATGATGGCGGGGCTGGCCATGGGAATGACGATACGCCACAGGGTCTCGGCCTTGGTGGCCCCCAGGGCCAAAGAGCCCTGGCGCAGGCTCGACGGAATGCGGGTCAGGCCCTCTTCGGTCGAAACGATCACCACCGGTAGGGTCAGTATGGCCAAAGTCAATGCCGACCAGAGCACCCCTGGGCTGCCGAAGGTGGGAGTGGGCAGGGCTTCTGGGTAGAAGAGCTGGTCGAGGCTGGAACCCATGAAATAGACGAAAAAGCCCAGGCCAAAGACCCCGTAGACGATGGAAGGCACCCCGGCCAGGTTGATAACGGCGATGCGGATCACCTTGGTCACCGCGTTCTTACCGGCGTATTCATGGAGGTAAATGGCGGCAATAACCCCGAAAGGTGTCACTATCACCGCCATCAGCAGCACCATGAACACGGTGCCAAAAATGGCCGGGAACACCCCCCCTTCGGTATTGGCTTCCCGGGGCGCGTCGGACACAAAGCGACCCAGCTGCACGAAGTAGCGGCCGGTCTTGGCCAGCAGCCCCATGTCGTTGGGGTAACTCACATCCAGCACCTTGTCCAAGGGTAGCTTGATATCGCGCCCGCCCATTTCCCGGACTATGACAAAGCTGCCTTGCATGGCGTCGCGCAGGGCAAAGAGTTCTTTCTCCAAACCCTGGTATTGCTCATGCAAGGCCTGGCGCTTGGCTTCCAGGTCGGCCTTGGCTGCGGCGGTCAGGGCACCGTCCAGCTCCAGGCCGCGCTCTTGCAGGCGCAGCCGCTCCAGGTCGTAGTTGATACGGCCGATGTCCTTGCTTTGCAGGTCTTGGGCCTGTTCACGCAGGGCCTCTATCTCTTCCAGGCGCGTTTCCAGCTCGGCTTTCACCGTCTCGCCGGAAATGGTCTGACCATTTATATCCAAACCCTGGATAAAACCGTAGAAATTGCCGTTCTCTTCCCGCTCCAGCACCGCCAGCCCTTGGGGGACGGTCTGGGACAGGATGTCGGGCGCCAGCAGAGTGCGAAAATCCAAGCCCACCACGTCGCGGTTACCGGTCTTGATAAGGTAGCGGGTCACGTCGGCATCGTCGGCCAGCCCCGGCAGGGCGATGTTGTTGTTGCGCAGCCGCTCGACCGGCACCTGTTCCTTGTCGTAGATCTCCCCTATCACCACCTTGGCACCGCCATCGGCCTGGCGTACCTCAAACTGGTAGACGTCGGCAGGCCAGAAGTAGGTCAGGCCGCGCCAGGCAATCAGCAACAGCAGGCCCAGCACCGAAATAAGGCTGATGCTGACGGCGCCTGCCGTCATCCAGATCCAGGGAGAGCCTGATTTAAACCAATTGTTCATGCCAATCCTCAATCCGGTGCTTAGAGAGAGCTGTATTTTTCGCGCAGCCGCTGGCGAATGAACTCAGCGACAGTGTTGAACAGGAAGGTAAAGACAAAGAGCACGAAGGCTGCCAGGAACAGTACCCGGTAATGGGAGCTGCCCACTTCCGACTCGCCCATCTCAACGGCGATGTTGGCTGACAGGGTGCGCATCCCTTCAAAGATGTTCCAATCCATGATGGCGGTATTGCCGGTGGCCATCAGCACTATCATGGTTTCACCCACGGCGCGGCCAAGGCCCATCATCACCGCCGAGAAAATACCGGGGCTGGCGGTCAGCAACACCACTCGGCTCAGGGTCTGCCAGGGGGTGGCCCCCAGGGCCAAAGACCCCTGGGTCAGATGTTTGGGCACCGAGAATACGGCGTCTTCAGCGATGGTGAAAATGGTAGGGATCACCGCAAAGCCCATGGCAATACCCACCACCAGGGAGTTGCGCTGGTCAAAGGAGATATTCCATTCATTGGTCACGTACAGGCGGGTATCACCATCGAACAGCCAATGCTCCAGCAGCGGGCTCATGGCCATGCTCAAATAGCCCATCAGCAGCAGCGGCGGCAGCAACAGCAGGGCCTGCCAGCCGTCCGGCACCAGGTGGCGGATACGCTCGGGCATCTTGTGCCAGGCAAAGGCGGTGGCCAGCATGGTCAGGGGCAACACCAACAGCAGGGTGATGATGCCGGGCAGGTGGTCTTCCACCAAAGGCGCCAGCCACAGGCCGGCCAAAAAGCCGAGGATCACCGTCGGCAGAGCTTCCATGATCTCCACCGTCGGCTTGATAAAGCGGCGCATGCCCGCCGACATGAAATAGGCGGTATAAACCGCCCCCGCCAGGGCCAGGGGGGTGGCGAACAGCATGGCATAGAAGGCAGCCTTGATGGTGCCGAACGCCAGGGGCATCAGGCTCAGCTTGGGCTCAAAATCGTCAGAGCCTGAAGTGGACTGCCAGACATAGTCCGGCTCCTTGTAGCCCTCGTACCAGACCTTTTGCCACAGGGCCTTCCAGCTCACCTCGGGGTGTTCGTTTTCCAGATGGAAAAAGTGCAGCTGTTTGCCGTCCACCGCCAGCAGGCCGTTGGCACGGGGGGCGTAAGCACTCATCAAGATGGCATCGCTGTTATTAAGTTCCGCCAGTTCCACTTCTGAGGTGGCATGGAACAGGGCCAGGCGCCCTTGGCTGCCGGTGGCCACAAAACCTTTGCGGTTAAATTCGGTGGTCAGGCTTTGCACCGGCTGACCCAGCTTGAAGTCGCGGATATGGCGAAAACGTCGGCCGTTCTCCCCTACCACTTCGAACCACTGGCCAATGATGCCCTTTTGGGTACCGATCAACAGGGAGTTGGCGCCGGACATCAGGGCCAGGGCCGTGACCGGGTTGCTGGCGTCGGTTACATCCAGCACCTGGGCCAGCTCGGCATTTTGCGGGTCGCTGATGTCGTACACCACCAGTTGGTGGCCGGCCAGGGCGTAGATCTGGCGCAGGTTGGGATTGACCCGCAAGGCAGTGAGTTTACGGCCGTCGGTGGCCAATTCCACCCGGCTCTCGGTCCATTCCTTTTCGCCGGTCAGGAAGTTCTCTTCGGCTTCCAGGCGGGTCAGCCACAGGCGCCCTGTGTCCCCCAAGGCCAAGATAACGGCGCCGTCGTTGTTGAATTCAAAGCCCAGCAGCTTGACGGTGCGCCCCTCTGGCAGCACCTGGTGGGCCTCTTCCCCCAGAGGGAAACTCAGCACAGGTACCGTCTCGCGGCCGGTCTCGGTGTAGTTGACTTGGAAATCCGGCTTGATGATGCGCACTTCATTGCCGCTTTGGGCAATGGCGTAGGCCTGCTGCACCGGCAGTGCCGGCGCCAAGGCACTGATGGGGCCACCCAGATCCAGGCTGGTGAGCGGCTGGCCAGCCTGGTCACCATTGGCGGCAAAAAAATCCAGTTTGCCGGCGGCGTCCAGGCGATAGCCAAGGGCATTTTGCTCATCCAGCCCCAGGGCCAAGGTTTGGCCCTCAACAGCCCAGCTGTGTTCCTCTTCAAGCTCGGCCCCTTTAAAGAGTGGCGCCACCACGTACAGCAGGTAGAAGAAAATCAGCAGCAGGGCCACCAGCACCATCACCCCGCCTAAAGTCACGCCATACTTGGCAAGACGATCCTTGAACAGGCGTCGGCGGTTTGCCGCCAAAAGCAGAGATTGCGCTTGAGCCATGGAGACCTCTGGGGATGGGAAACGGCGGGAATTATATGGAAGTTTTATGACACTAAAGTTACAGGTCACGGCCTTTACAGGCCGCCACCAGGGTGCTAATTCTTTTTATAACAGTAACATAAGGTAGTTTTATGCGTCACTTGGCATTATGTGTTTTTGGTCCAGACAAGCCCGGTATCGTCGAAAAACTGTCCCGACTGGTCTTTGACCACCAAGGCAGCTGGTACGGGGCCAGCCTCGCCCACCTGGCCGGCCGCTTTGCCGGCATTGTCGATGTGAAGGTTCCAGAGGAGCACTACAGCGCCTTTGCCGCCGCCCTGCAGGACATCGACGAGCTGGATATCCGCATCGCCGAAGGCAACCTGGCCCCTGGCACCGGCAACTGCCGGGACGTCACCCTTAACCTGGTGGCCAATGACAGGACCGGCATAGTCCACGAGCTGACCAGTACCCTGTCAAGGCTGGGGGTCAATATCGAAGAGATGACCACCGGCTGCCACCCGGGCCACAACTATGGTGAGCTGTTCTTTGCCAAGGCCCGCCTCAAGGTACCGGCCGAGGTGAAACTGGATGCCATCCGCCAGCAGCTGGAAGACTGCGGTGATGACTGGATGCTGGAACTGGACGAGTAGCTGTCACACAACTGTCATATTGAGGGGCGCCGCCCCCTCTAGAATGACGACTCCTCCGACTTATGGATGTGCGGTCGATGAGCCCTGTCGTTGTCCCCTTTATTGAGAAAGAATTGTCCTGGCTGTCCTTTAACGAGCGCGTGCTGCAGGAAGCCGCCGACAAGTCCGTGCCTATCATCGAACGGATCCGCTTTTTGGGCATCTATTCCAACAACATGGACGAATTTTTCCGGGTTCGGGTGGCCGACGTCAGGCGCCGAGCCCAGCAACACGAAGAAGACGGCAAAGACCCCGAGGCCTTGGTACTGCTGGGGCAGATCCAGCAAAAGGTCATGGCCCTGCAAAGCCGCTTTGACGCCCTCTACCATGAATGCATGCTGGCCCTGGCCCGCTACCACATAGTGCTGGTCAATGAACAGCAGTTGGGGGAAGGCCAAAAAGCCTGGGTGGAGAACTACTTCGAACAGAAGATACTGCGCCACGTCGCCCCCATCATCATCCGCAAGGGGGTGGACCTGGTGGTCAGCCTCAAGGACGACGCCACCTATCTGGTGGTTGAGATCAAAAAAGGCGAGGACGTTCAATACGCCATGGTGGAAGTGCCCGCCACCTCGGTACCCCGCTTCGTCAAGGTACCGGACGACAGCCCCCGCCAGCGCACCACCCTTATCCTGCTGGACAACATACTGCGCCTTTGCCTGCCCCAGGTATTCAAGGGCTTTTTCGACTTCGACAGCCTGGCCGCCTACTCCATGAAGATGACCAGGGACGCCGACTACGAGCTGGAAGACGAGATATCCCTGAGCCTGTTGGAGCAGACCAGTCTGGGGCTCAAGCAGCGATTGACCGCCGAGCTGGTGCGCCTGGTCTATGACCGGGAAATGCCCCAGACCATGCTGGACATGCTGGTGCGGGAGCTGGGGATCAGCAACCTCGATGCCATGGTGCCGGGGGGGCGTTACCATAACTTCAAAGACTTTATGGGCTTTCCCAATGTGGGCCGCAAATACCTGGAAAACCCCAAGCTGCCGCCCCTGACCAGCCGTGATTTTCGCGACCACGACACCGTTTTTGACGCCATCAGCGCCAACGACGTGCTGGTGCACTACCCCTACTACAAGTTCCGCCACTTCACCGAGTTCGTGCGCCAGGCCGCCTTCGACCCCAAGGTCAAGACCATCAAGATCAACTTCTATCGCCTGGCCGGGGACTCGCGCATCGTCCAGTCCCTGATGGACGCGGTCCATAACGGCAAGCAGGTGCTGGCGGTGATTGAACTGCGGGCCCGTTTTGACGAGGCGGCCAACATCGAGTGGGCCCAGAAGATGACCGAAGCGGGGATCCGGGTCGCCTTTGGTATTCCCAGCCTCAAGGTGCACTGCAAACTGTGCGTGGTGAGCCGGGAAGAGGAAGGGGAGCTGCGCCATTACGCCCACATCGGTACCGGCAACTTCCACGAGAAAACTGCCAAGGTCTACACCGACTACAGCCTCTTTACCAAACACCAGGAGCTGGCGACGGAAGCGGACAACGTCTTCGACTTCATCATCAACTCTTACAAACGTTTTAAGTTCAACCACTTGCTGGTATCCCCTGTCAACGCCCGGCGCCGGCTGCTGGCCCTTATCGACCAGGAAATAGAGAACGCCAAGAAAGGCCTGGCGGCGGCCATCACCTTCAAGGTCAACAACCTGGTAGACAGGGAGATAAACCAGCGCCTCTACCATGCCAGTCAAAACGGGGTCAGGGTGCGCC
Organism: Gallaecimonas xiamenensis 3-C-1; assembly: GCF_000299915.1. Taxonomy (NCBI): domain Bacteria; kingdom Pseudomonadati; phylum Pseudomonadota; class Gammaproteobacteria; order Enterobacterales; family Gallaecimonadaceae; genus Gallaecimonas; species Gallaecimonas xiamenensis. The sequence goes on along the minus strand of NZ_AMRI01000010.1, from coordinate 46,096 downwards.
TTATCATCAGGGGCATGTGCTCGCTGCGCCCCGGTGTTGCCGGTCTGTCGGACAACATCAGGGCCATCAGCATTGTCGACCGCTTCCTGGAACATCCCAGGGTGATGGTGTTTCACGGCAACGGCCAGGAGCACGTCTTTATCAGCTCAGCCGATTTGATGACCCGCAACCTCGACCACAGGGTGGAAGTGGGTACCCCCATCCTTGACCCCAGGCTCAAGCGCCGTATTCTCGATACCCTGGACCTGCACTTTCGCGACACCACCAAGGCCAGGCTGCTGGATAAGGACCAGCAGAACAATTACGTCAGAAGGGGCAACAGGCGCAAACTGCGCTCCCAGGTCGCCATATATGAATACCTGATGAGACTGGAACAAGGAGAAGGCCTTGACCGATGAACCGGAGATCCCCCTGGTATGCGTGGACCTGGGCTCCAACTCTTTCCACCTGCTCAAGGCCAGCTACTGCAAGGGGGCCTTTCGGATCCTTAACAAGGCCAAGGAAAGGGTGCGCCTGGCCGAAGGCCTGAGTGACGACCACCAGCTCAGCGAGGCCGCCTTTCAGCGCGGCCTGGACTGCCTGGCCCGCTTCAAGGAGATCATCGGCAACCTGCCTGCCAGCCGGGTGCGCACCGTCGCCACCTATACCCTGCGCCGGGCCGCCAACGGCGATGCCTTTATCAAGGCCGCCAGGGCCGTCTACCCCTACCCCATCGAAGTCATTGCCGGGGCCGAGGAAGCGCGCCTTATCTACCAGGGGGTAGCCCACACCCAACCGGGCCGGGACAGCCGCCTGGTAATGGACATCGGCGGCGGCAGCACCGAGTTTGTCATAGGCCGGGGCCTGGAGACCCGGCGCCTGGCCAGCCTGGCCATGGGTTGTGTCAGCTTCCAGCAACGCTTTTTCAAAGACGGCAAGATAACCGAAGGGGGCTTCAAGGCCGCCGAAACCGCCGCCGCCCAGGAACTGGAGTCCATTGAGCAGAGCTACAAGGACGAGGGCTGGCAACAGGCCATTGGCTGTTCCGGCACCATCAAGGCCGTACAGGCCTGCATCCAGGCTAAATGGCCCAGCGAAAGCGCCATCAGCCTCAAGCGCCTCAAGGCCCTGAAAAAGCTCTGCCTGCAGGCAGGTGAGCTGCAAAAGCTCAAGTTGCCTGCCGTCAACGACGAGCGCCTGCAGGTGTTCCCTGCCGGCCTTGCCATCTTGCTGGCCAGCTTCAAGGCCCTGGATCTAGCCGGCCTGGAATACTCCGATGCCGCTCTGCGCGAAGGCTTGATGTTTCAGATGGAGCCCGGCCTCGGCTTCCAGGACGCCAGGGAACGAACCGCCGCGTCCCTGGCCGCCCAATACCATGTGGACAGGCCTCAGGCCTTGCGGGTGCGCCACCTGGCCCTGGCGTTGTACCGGGCCCTGGGGGACAACCCCGAGCACGCCATGCTGCTGGGCTGGGCCGCCGAGCTTCACGAAGTGGGGCTGCAAATTAACTTCCACGGGGTGCAGCGCCACTCGGCCTATATCCTGGAAAACAGCGACCTTATCGGTTTCAACCAGGAACAGCAGCTGCTGCTGGCCACCCTGGTGCGCTATTCCCGCAAGGGCCTCAAGCAGTTCGCCCTGCCCCGCCTCAACCTCTTTGGGGATGACGAAGTGCGGCTGTTGGTGCGGCTGCTGCGCCTGGCGGTGCTCCTAAATCGGCGCCGCCAAAGCCAGCGCCTGCCCAAGATCGCCCTGCGCCTGGACGGCCAACAGCTGACCCTGCGCTTTCCCGCCCCCTGGCTGGCCCGCCAAGACCTGGTCAGTGCCGACCTTGCCCAGGAGGCACAGTACCAAGCCCAGGCGGGCTGGCCCCTGGTCATCGAATCCCAGGAATGAAAAAGCCGGCTTGTGCCGGCTTTTTTAATTGCGGGTCAGGGCAAAGCGGTTTAGCAGCCCATCGAGCAGGTAGGCAAACACCATCAGTATCGCCACCGCCACCAGCACCGACGAGAAGCGGTAAAGGCTGCCGTAGAGGATGTCCTTGTCCGGTTGCATGTACTGGCCGAAGAGGATGCCGATTGTGGTCAGGGCACCAAAACCCATGCCGGAGCCGGCCCGCTCGATAAGGTGCAGCTTGGCGGTCAGCAACACCGTGATAAAGAGGGCCAGCACCACCAGCAGGAAGTGCTCTATCAAGTCGTACATCAGCACCTGCACCACGATCGCCAGGGCGCAGCCCAAAGCCACCCCCCTGGCCCGGTTCCAACCGGCAATCAGGGTGCCCTGGTAGGTCATGGGAAAGAGCACCAGCATGGTGGCCACCTGGGCCGACAGGGAGTCTTTGAGGTCCATGGCCTGGAACACCATAAAGGACAGGGTCGCCAGCACGGCCCCCATCAGGGTGCGGTGGTTTACCTGGGATGGACTGAGGTTCAGCTTGGGGGGCGCCGGTACCGGATCGGTCTCGGGAATAATCCAATAGAGCAAGGCGGCGCTCACCACCGACAGGGTCGAAGCCAGGCCGGTGGCCACCACCATATCCATGATGTTGGTGGTGGGGTAACTGGAAAAATGCAGCAGGGTAGACAATGTCACCAGGCCGGTGGCCCCCAGCAAAAAATAGGGGGTGGAGGCCATCAGCCGAAAATGCCAGCAATAGACCAGGAACACTCCCAGGGTCATCAACAGGGGATAAGGCTCGAAGAAGGCGCAGAGCAGCCAGATCTCCACCACGTTGAGCGCAGCCCCAAACAAGAATTGGGCGGCGATCAGGCGGTCGAACTTGGGCAGCATGCCCAGCAGCAGCATGGGGTAGACGGTAAAGAAGACCCCATAAGGCCAGTTGGCCAGCTTGGACACCAGAAAGCCGATACAGCTGCCAAGGGCTATACGCAGCAGCCGGCGTTGCTCCTGGGCGCTCAGCTCAGTAGACATAGTGCAGCAGGCTCACGACGCGCATCTGGACTTTGCCCAACCAGTCGATGACGACGTTCTGGCTGGCCTCGAGCATCACGGTAGCCCTGGACCCTGACACCAAAGAAGCCGGCAGGCGCTCGTCCAGGTTCACATAGACCCTGACCCTCTGGGCGTCACGCACCCAGCGGTCACTCTGCTCGGGCTGGGCCAATTGGCCGTTTGGCAACAGCTGCCCCTGGGCCACGCCCTGATCACGGCTGCTCAGAGTGGCGTTAAACACCTGTCCCGGCAGGGCGTCGAATACCACCCATGCCTGGGCACCGTCTTTAACCCTGGCCAGGCTCTTTTCACGAAAATCGGCGGCGATACGCTCCTTGCCGCTGACCACCAGGGACAACAACGACTGCTTGGCCTGGGTCTGGACACCGGCCACCAGCTGCAGGTTGGAGATAACGCCGTCTTCCGGCGCCCGCACCTGGGTGCGTTCCAGGTTGAGCCTGGCCTGGGCCAACTGATTACGGGCTTGGCGAAGACGCAGGTTCTGCTCGCCGCTCTCCCCCAACTGGGCTTGCACGGAGCGCTGCTGTTGCTGGGCGGCAACCAGGCTGGCGGCAGTAGCGTCAACATTGGTGGCGGTCTGGTCCAGCTGCTGCTGGCTGACCAATTTTCGCCCGCGCAGGGCCTCAAGGCGGTTGAACTCTCGCTTGGCCTCGGCGGCGGCCACCTGGGCCTGGCGCACCGCAGCCCCGGCCTGGGCCAACTGGGCCCTGAGGCTGTCATTGGTCTGCTGGGCCTCGCTCAGGGCCAGCTCGGCCTTTTCCACCGCCAACTGGTAGTCCCTGGGTTCAATGCGAAACAGCAGATCACCGGCCTTGACGGCCTGGTTGTTGCTGACCGCCACTTCCACCACCTCACCGGCGACCTGGGGCGCTATGGTCAGCACCGGGCGTTGCACCATGGAATGGGGGGTCATGGGAATGGTCATATCGGCCATCAACACATAAGCGAGCACCAGCAGGAACAGCGCCACGGCACGGCGCATCCAGCGGTTGAAATGCTTGTCGGCAGTCATTTTTTCTCCATCGCAAGAACAGACTGAGCGTTGCTAATCACGGTTTCGAGGACCTCGTGGAGGGTCTGACGCTGCTGGGAGGAAAGGCCCTCCAAAAGATCCTGGCGCCCCTTGGCGGCCAGGGCCGCCACCTCCTGGATAAGTTCCAGGCCCTTGGGGGTAAACCAGAGAGTGCGACAGCGGGCGTCAGCCGGACTGGGACGGCGCTCAACAAGGCCGGCCTCTTCCAGTTGGTTAAGGGTGCGCAGCAAGGAGGGTTGTTCGACGCCGATATTGGCGGCCAAGGCACTCTGGGTGCAGCCCTCCCCCATGCGCTGCAAGTGCAGCAAGGCTATCCAACGGGTTTGGGTCAGGCCCAGTTCGGCCATGTACTTGTCTACGGCGGCGCGCCAGCTAAAGGCAGCCCGGCTTAGCAGCCAACCTAAGTTGCTTTCCATCTGCCCTCCTTACTTAGCAGGCTAAGAATAATAGCATCTAGTTAGCAGGCTAATCAATTAGCCTATCCAAAAACGCAAAACTGGAACAATCCCGGCCGGGCAAAGCCATTATCATCAAAGCGTCAAACAGGAGGCCCGATGCTCACCAAGACACAGCTGCAACAGTATCTCGACCGGTTGGAACTGGACCGCCCTGCCTCCTTGCCCCAATTGCACCTGGCGCACCTTCGGCACCTGCCCTTTGAGAACCTCGATATCACCTTCAAAAGGCCCATAGTGCTGGGCCACGACCCCATCCTTGGCAAGCTGCTCAATGAGCAGCGCGGCGGCTTTTGCTATGAGCTGAACTACGGCTTTTACTGCCTGCTGCGCACTCTGGGCTTCGAGGTGGCGCTTATCCAGGCCAGGGTCTTTGACGGCGAGGGCAAACCCGGCCCGGACTTTGACCATATGCTGCTCAAGGTCGAGCATGCAGGCCAAAGATGGCTGGCCGATGTGGGCTTTGGGGACAGCTTCCAAGAGCCCCTGGCCCTGATTGAAGGTGAGCAAAGGGAGATGGGCGGCCGCTTTTTGCTGTCCAGGCAGCAAGAGCACTGGCTGATGCAGCGGGACGACAAGGCGGCGCTGTTGATAGACCCAAGGCCCAGGGACCTGGCCGAATTCACCCAGATGGCCGCCTGGCATCAGGGCCCGTCGTCACACTTTACCCGCAAAGCCATCTGTTCCATGGCCACAGCCAGCGGGCGCATCAGCCTCTCTGACAACCAGTTGCTGGTGACGCACCAGGGTGAGCGCAGCACGCTAGCGGTGCGTGACGAGGGCCACTACCGCCAGCTGCTGGCGAAACATTTCCAGGTCCAGCTGCCTTTTGCCGATGTAGCCGGGTGGCTGGCAAAATGGCAATAAAAAAGCCGGGATAACCCGGCTTTTTTGCGTCTTAAGCTTGGCTCAGTGGATGCCGAGCTTGGCCAGCTCACGCTTGGCGACGCTGGCAGGTACCGCCACGTAGCCGTCTTTTTCCACCACTTCCTGGCCGGTCTTGGACAGCACCATCTTCACGAACTCGGCCTGCATGGGATCCAGCGGCTTGTTGGGGTGCTTGTTCACATAGACGTAGAGGAAGCGTGACAGGGGATAGGCGCCAGTCACGGCGTTCTCGTGGGTGGCATCGATGAAAGTCTTGCCGCCATCCTTGGACAGGGGCACCGTCTTGACGCCGGAGGTCTTGTAGCCGATACCGGAGTAACCGATGGCGTTCAGGGAAGTGCTCACCGACTGCACCACGGAGGCCGAACCGGGCTGCTCGTTAACGCTGTTCTTGAAGTCGCCTTTACAGAGGGCTTCTTCCTTGAAGTAGCCGTAGGTGCCGGACACGGAGTTACGGCCGTAGAGCTGGATGTCCTTGGCTGCCCAGTCGCCGGTCAGGCCCAGCTGGCCCCAACGGTCAATAACCTGGCCACCGCACTTGAGGGTGGAGGAAAACACGCCGTCCACCTGCTCCATGGTCATACCTTTGACCGGGTTGTCCTTGTGCACGTACACCGCCAGGGCGTCGATAGCCACACGGATCTCGGTGGGCTTATAGCCGTAGCGCTTTTCGAAAGCCTCAATCTCGCCGGATTTCATCTTGCGGCTCATGGGGCCGAACTGGGCAGTACCTTCGGTCAGGGCCGGCGGCGCCGTGGAAGAACCGGCCGCCTGGATCTGGATGTTGACATTAGGGTACTGGCGTTTGAACTCTTCGGCCCAGAAGGTCATCAGGTTGGCCAGGGTATCGGACCCCACCGATGACAGATTACCGGACACCCCGGTGGTCTTTTTGTAATCGGGCAGGTTCTTGTCCACTGCGGCAGAGGCTGAAGCGGCGAAACCTGAGGCAACCATCAAGCCGACAATGCCGACCATGTTCTTAATTTTCATTACATCGCTCCTGATAAGCGGCGTTGAGAAAAGGTTCACTTCGACGAGTATGTGGCGAACCGATGACAGCCCCATTACTCATTGATGACACTTTTATGACTCACCACCAATTCCCTAGGAATATCAAAGGAAAAGGTACTGCCCTTGCCCAGTGTAGACTGGATGTCCAGCCTTGAGCGGTGACGGCTGAGCACGTGCTTGACGATGGACAGCCCCAGCCCTGAACCGCCGGTATTGCGGCTGCGGGCCTTGTCTACCCGGTAGAAACGCTCGGTCAGGCGCAGCAGGTGCTCCGAGGCAATACCATCGCCACTGTCCTTGACGCTGAAACGGGCACGGCCGTCCGGCAGCAGGCTCCAGCTCACTTCGATACGGCCACCGGCCGGGGTGTAATGAATGGCGTTGGCCACCAGGTTGGTGAAGGCCGACATCATCTGCTCGCTGTCCCCCAGCATCTGGGCCGGGGCGGCCTGGAACAGGATCTGGTGCTGTTTCTGGGCGTTGAGGGCCTGGCTGTCGGCTTCCAGCTTGGTCATCAGGGCCGGCACATCCACCGTTTTCGGGGCTTCCACGTCCTGGCGCACTTCCAGGCGCGACAGGGCCAACAATTGCTCCACCAGGCTGTACATGCGGTTGACCTGGTCGGTCATCATCAGGTGCGGCTTGGCCCAGGGCGAACCTTCCAGGCGCGGATCGTCCCCTATCATCTCCAGATAACCGCGCAGCACCGTCAGGGGGGTGCGCAGCTCGTGGGAGACGTTGGCCACGAAGTCGCGGCGCATCTGCTCCAGCTGCTGCAACCGGGTCACGTCCCTGGCCACCATCAGGGTCTCGCTGGCGGTGTAGGGAATGACCCGGATCTCAACACTGGCCGAGGACATCACCGGCGAGGGGATGATCAAGGGTTCTTGGAATTGCTGTTTCTTGATGTAGGAGACGAACTCGGGGCGGCGCAGCAGGTTATCTACCCGTTGGCCGTGATCCTCTGGCCAACGGATACCGAGGATGTTGGTGGCCAGCTTGTTGCACCAGACAATCTCCCGTTCTTCGTTCATCACCACCACGGCGTCGGGCAGGGCTTCGGTGCCCTCGCGAAAGCGCTTGAGCAGCCGGCCCAGTTCCTTGCGGCGCTTGAGGTTCTTGCGTTGCAGGAAGTAGACGCCGTCAAAGGCGAACTGCCAGGAGCCTGAGCCCCTGGGCGGCGTGAACTGGCGGCCGTCCCACAGCCAGCGGCTGAGCATATGCAGCTGCCAGTAGTGCCAGAAAACCAGGGCCAGGGCACCCAGCAGCAACACCAGCAACGGCGCCCCCAGCAGCAAGCCTACGCCCCCCAGCACCAGCCCGTAGGCCAACAGTGTCCAGCCCAGGCGCCACCAGGAAAAACTATGCATCAATCAGACCCGGCTGGAAAAACGGTAGCCGGCGCCCCGTACTGTCTGTACCAGGCGGTCATGGCCGTGGCCTTCCAGGGCCTTACGCAGGCGGCGGATATGCACATCGACAGTGCGGTCTTCCACATAGACGTTGGTTCCCCAGACGTTATCCAGCAGCTGCTCACGACTATACACCCGCTCGGGATGGGTCATGAAAAAATGCAGCAGCTTGAATTCGGTGGGGCCCATGTCAACGGAGCTGTCAAAGGCGGTCACCCTGTGGGAGACCGGGTCCAGGCGCAGCCCCTGCACTTCGATGACATCATCGACGTTGGTGGGGGACGCACGGCGCATCACCGCCTTGATCCGGGCCATCAGTTCCTTGGGGGAGAAAGGCTTGGTGATGTAGTCGTCGGCGCCCACTTCCAGGCCCCGGACCTTATCCTCTTCCTCACCTCGGGCGGTGATCATGATGATGGGGATCTGGCGGGTGTACTCGTTCTGCTTCATGACCTTGGCCAGTTGCAGGCCGGAACCGCCGGGCAGCATCCAGTCCAGCAACACCAGATCAGGAAAGGGTTCCTGCAGTTTGGCCTGGGCCGAGCCCAGATCCTCGGCCTCGACAGGCTGGTAGCCGTTCTGATCGAGAATAAAGGCGAGCATTTCCCGGATCGGGGATTCGTCTTCAACAATCAATACACGTCTTGCCATGGGGGCATCCCTGTTCATTGCAACTGGCTGACATTATTGTGAAGCATTGTGACACTTTTATGACTCGGCATGCTTCTTCAGCCAGAAATTTACGCATAAGGCACTGATAATAATAAAAAAGGAGGCAATAAGCCTCCTTCTTGCTCAACCCAGAAGCTTAGAACTTCTGTTCCAGGCCAATGCCCAGGTAGTCGGCGTCTTCTTCGCCGTTGATGGCGCTGAATTTGGTGTAGAAACCGAACACCTTGGTGCTGTCGCCCAGCTTGTAATCCACGCCGGCAGAAACGGCGTCTTCATAAGTGGTGCCGCCGATTTCGTTCAGGTCGGAATCCTGGTACTGGACCTTGAAGGTGGCCTTGTCCCACTTGTAGGCAGCGCTGACCAGGTAGCCGTCATAGTCCTTGCTGCTGTCGCCGGACTTCTCGCCGCTCTGGTACATGGCGCCCAGGATGACGGGGCCGAACTTGCCCTGCAGGGTGCCACGGACGGTGTCGTAGCCCTTGACGTCGTCGTCGTAGGCAACGGAGGCAAAGTAGTTGGCTTTCTTAAAGCCGGCATCGCCGTACATCAGGGCCAGGGAGTAACCGTCGGCGCGGTCGTTCTGGTCCACATCCTTGATGCGTTGGTCGGAGTTGTCTTCGGTGATGTAGGAGACACCGGCCTGGAACAGGCCGAACATGGGGGTCTTATAGGTGATGGAGTCACCCATGCGGTTCTCGCCCTTGAACAGGGTCTTGATGTCGCCTTCCAGGTCGTTGAACTGGTCGATGCTGCCCTGGGATTGCTTGAGCAGGGTGTCGTTGCGACCCACCAGCACTTCACCGAAGTTGCCACGCAGGCCGACGAACTGGTTACGGGCCTTGATGTTGTCTTCAGAGCTGTCGGCAGCGCTCTGGTCAGAGACGTTCACTTCCCATTCCAGTTGGTAAATCGCTTCCAGGTCTTCGGTCAGGCCGACAGCACCCTTCACACCAAAGCGAGAGGCATTGCTCTTAACTTCAGTCTTGGCGTCACCTTCATCGGAGTTTTGGACGGTCAGGTTCAGTTTGCCGTAGACGGTGACCGGCTCGGCGGCAGCAGCCACACCAGTCATACCCATCAGCAGCGCAGCAGCAACAGCGGACTTTGCAAATGTCATTTTTTCTTACCCAAAAAAGTGTGCACAAGCACGAAAGGCCTTTCGGCGAACGGCGGCATCTTGGCAAAGGTTTGTGACAGTTTTATTTCCCGAGAAGCCTTATGCCGAGAAAAATAGCAAACGTTTTCTATCGGCGCCCGGGCAAGCGCAAAGAAAGCCGATGAAAATCAGAAACTAAGAAGGGAATTTATAAGCTGGGCCTTGCTGCCAGGGCTTCTTGCCAAAGGGTGCACTGATGCTGGTCGTACCCCACCAGCCAGATCTGCTTGGACAGATGGCAGTCTTCAAAGGCCTGACATAGGCTGTTCACGGCTACCTGGGCCGCTTCCCTGGCCGGGTAACCGTAGACACCGCAACTGATGGCAGGGAACGCCAGGCTTACCACTCCCTCGGCATCCGCCAGCAACAGGCTGTTGCGATAGCAGGCGGCCAGGGCCAACGCCTCCTGCTGGCCACCGCCGTGCCAGACCGGCCCCACCGTATGCACCACATATTGGCTGGGCAGGGCAAAGCCCGGGCTAAGTTTGGCCTGGCCGGTTTCACAGCCACCAAGGCCGGCGCAATAGGTCTTCAGCTCGGGCCCGGCACTGCGGTGAATGGCGCCATCCACGCCACCGCCTCCCAACAGGGACGGATTGGCGGCATTGACGATGGCATCCACCGGCAGGGTGGTGATGTCCCCCTGCCATACCCGTAGCACCAGGGTGATGTTGCTCGATTTCATTTGCTCTGATCCGACCAGTTGAGTGGGAAAGCGTTTTCGGCTTTTTTATCAGCTGAAATTCTCTTTTACCCTGGCTAAGCTGACTTTTCCAGTTAACAGCGCTGGCATTTTGTAAGTAATTTTCATACATTCCATGACAAGAGGGAACCATGGCCAACCAACTTTCCCAGCTGGGTAGCTTTACCACCATCGTAGCGGATACCGGCGAAATTGAGGCCATTCGTCGTTACCAGCCCCAGGATGCGACCACCAACCCGTCGCTGATCCTCAAGGCTGCCGGCCTGGCCGAGTACCAGTCCCTGGTCGACGATGCCCTTGCCTATGCCAGGCTCTATGGGGGCGAGGCCCAGGTACAGCTGGACAACGCCATGGACAAGCTGGCCGTCAATTTCGGTGTGGCCATTCTCGACATAGTACCGGGGCGCATTTCCACCGAGGTGGACGCCAGGCTGTCCTTCGATACCCAGGCCACCCTGGACAAAGCCCGTAAGCTGGTCGCCCTCTACAAGGAAGCCGGTGTCGAAAAAGATCGGATACTGATCAAAATCGCCGCCACCTGGGAAGGGATCCGTGCCGCCGAAGTGCTGGAGCAGGAAGGGATCAACTGCAACCTGACCCTGCTGTTCTCCTTTGCACAGGCCAGGGCCTGCGCCGAAGCCGGGGTTTATCTGATCTCGCCCTTTGTGGGCCGCATCCTCGACTGGTATAAAGCCAGCACCGGCAAGGACTACAGCCCGGCAGAAGACCCAGGCGTATTGTCTGTTGCCCAAATTTACAGCTATTTCAAGGACCATGGTTACCCCACCGTGGTCATGGGAGCCTCCTTCAGGAACACCGGTGAGATCCTGGAACTGGCCGGCTGCGACCGCCTGACCATAGGGCCTTCGCTGCTGGCCGAACTGGAAGCCAGCGACGCCCCCGTGGTGGCCAAGCTGCAACCGAGCAAGGAGCGCAAGCCGCGCCCCGAACCCCTGAACGAGGCCCAGTACCGTTGGCAGCACAACCAGGATGCCATGGCCGTAGAAAAACTGGCCGAGGGTATCCGCAAGTTTGCCGAGGACCAGGAGAAGCTGGCCTCGCTGCTGTCGGCGAAACTCTAATTGCACCGGGGCCCAAGGGCCCCTTTTTTATTGCCAGAGGAAGCCATGACCGGATTGACCCGATACCCATGCAATGACGCCCTAGCCCAGCACCTTGACGACCTGCCGGATCTCAAAACCCTGTTCCGCCAGGACCCGAGCCGGGGTGAGCGTTACAGCCTGGATGCCGCCGGCCTGACCCTGGACTACAGCAAGAATCACCTCAACGAACAGACCCTGGCCCTCTTTGCGCGCCTGGCCGAAGAAGCCGGCCTTGAGGGCAAGATAAAAGCCATGTTTAAGGGCCAGCCCATCAACCACACCGAAGGGCGTGCCGTGCTGCATTGCGCCCTGCGTGGCAGTGTCGATAGTGACGTGATGGTGGATGGCGTCAAGGTCAGCCAGGAAGTGAGCCAGACCCTGGCCAAGATGGCCACCTTTGTCGACAGCCTCTACCAGGGCCGCTGGCTGGGCTTTACCGGCAAGGCCATTACCGACGTGGTGAGCATAGGTATCGGTGGGTCCTTCCTTGGCCCCAAGATAGTGACCGAAGCCCTCAAGCCCTTCTGGCAGCGCAAGGTAGCGGTGCACTACGTGGCCAACATCGACGGCGCCGCCCTGGCCGACAAGCTGGCCGGCCTCGACCCGCAAACCACCCTCTTTATTACCGCCTCCAAGTCCTTTGGCACCCAGGAAACCCTCAGCAACAGCGAAAGTGCCCGGGATTGGCTCAAGGCCGCCGGCGCCAGCTTTGAGGACTTGGCCAAACACTTTGTGGCGGTGACCGCCAACGTGCCCAAGGCCGAAGCCTTCGGTATTGCCGCCCAGAATTGCTTTCCCATGTGGGATTGGGTCGGCGGCCGTTACTCCCTTTGGTCCGCCATCGGCCTGCCCATCGCCCTGGCCATCGGCATGGCCAACTTCGAGGCGCTGCTGGCCGGCGCCAGGGACATGGACCAGCACTTTGTCAGCGCCCCCATCAGCGCCAACATGCCGGCGCTGATGGCCCTAATCGGCGTCAGCTATATCAACTACCAAGGGGCCAGTTCCCATGCCCTGCTGCCTTACGACCATGGCCTGCGCGCCCTGCCCGGCTATGTACAGCAACTGGATATGGAGTCCAACGGCAAGGGCTGTCACCAGGACGGCAGCGCCATCAGCCACCTGACCGGCCCCGTTATCTGGGGCGCCGAGGGCACCAATGGCCAGCACGCCTTCCACCAATTGCTGCACCAAGGCAAGCAGCTGATCCCGGCCGACTTTATCCTGCCCCTTGAGAGCCACTATAAGCTGGGCCGCCACCACGCCATGCTGGCGTCCAACTGCTTTGCCCAAAGCCAGGCGCTGATGCAGGGCAAGACCCTGGCCGAAGCCCAAGGGGAACTGCGCCAAGCCGGACTGGGCGAGGCCGAGGTTGCCGCCCTGGCCCCCCATAAGGTAATGCCCGGCAACCGCCCTTCCAATACCCTGCTGATGGACAAGGTGACCCCCCAGACCCTGGGTGCCCTTATCGCCCTTTACGAACACAAGGTGCTGGTACAGGGCCTGATTTGGGACCTGAACTCCTTCGACCAATGGGGGGTAGAACTGGGCAAGGTGCTGGGCAACGCGGTGCTGGACAAGCTCGAAGACCAAAGCCAGCCGCTGGATCTGGACAGCTCCACCAACGGCCTTATTGCCCGTTTTCGCCAACAACAGCAAAAAGGTGGCGCGCTTTAACACAAGTGCAACAAAGGTGTTTTATTTTTGAGCCTCGCGTGGTAATTAATGCGTGACAACAATTCCTACAGCGGGGAGGTTCCATGGACGATTTGTTGGATCTGCAGTCTGTTCTGACCGGGGATAAACGTGAAAGCAAGGGCCGTGGCAGTAAGAAACGGCGCTGGCGTGAAATCGAAAGCCTCAAGGAAAGGTACCGCCTCAAACGCGAGCTCGAAGACATCGATTGGAACAGCGAGTATTCGCTAGACCGCCTGGATATCTAGCAGCGCAAAAAGCCCGGCTTAAGCCGGGCTTTTTTTATTCCTCGGTTTCCTCGTTAAGCCGTTCCCAGAGCGCCCTGTGGTCGGCACGCACCTCGGCGCCGAACAAAGGGTCTTTCTCGGCTTTTTGTTCCAGGCGCTGGCGCACTGCGGCCCAGTCCTGAGTGCTGAGCTTGGCTTCAAGCACAGGGAAGAGTTTTTCCTCTTCAAAGGCCAAATGTGCCCGCTGCTCGCAGATGAATTCTTCCAAGGACCTTAACATCTCGTCCTGGGGCACCACCGCATCCAGCAGCACCATGTCCACCCGTTGACCCAGGCATTGGGTGGCGTCGTCCAGCTTGTGGTGCTGACGCTTGATGTCTGCCTTGAGGTTGTCGTCTGCCAGTATCGCCAGCAGCTCGTCCTCTTCACTGTGGTGCACACCGTCTACGTAATGATGAAGGTAATCCAGCACATCCTTGAGCAGATCGTATTGGATCTCCTGCTCGGCGCGAATGGCCGCCGCCTTGGCGTCCAGCAGGGCCAAGAGACGACGAATACGATGATGGTCCTGACGCAGCAAATCCAGCATAGGGGGTCCTCCTTACTACACCATTTAAGGATAGTAGACCCCCGTTCAAGACAGTGCCGGATCAGCTCTGCCAGTCGATGGGATCAAGCCCTTGGCGCATCAGTATGGCGTTGGCCTGGGAAAAGTGGCGACAGCCCAGAAAGCCCCGATGGGCCGACAGGGGCGAGGGGTGGGGGGCGGTCAGCACATGGTGACGCTCCCTGTCGATCATGGCGCCTTTTTTCTGGGCATGGCTGCCCCAAAGCAAAAACACCAGGCCCTGGCGCTGCTCGTTCAAAGCGGCGATCACTGCGTCGGTGAAGGTTTCCCAGCCCCAGCCGGCATGGGCATGGGCCTTGCCCCCTTCCACCGTCAACACGGTGTTGAGCAGCAGCACCCCCTGGCGGGCCCAGGCTTCCAGGTTGCCATGGCCTGGGTGCTGAAAACCGGGAATATCAGTAGCCAGTTCCTTGAACATGTTCTGCAAGGAAGGGGGCGGCGGCACCTCCCCTTTTACCGAAAAGCACAGGCCATGGGCCTGGCCCGGGCCGTGGTAGGGGTCCTGGCCGAGGATCACCACCCGTACCTGCTCAAACTCGGTAAAACGAAAGGCGTTGAACACCTCGTCCTTGGGGGGATAAATCACTTGGCCGCTGTCCCTGGCTGCCTGTACTCTGGACATCACGGCCTGGAAATACGGCTTTTGCTTTTCGCCACCTATGATGTCGGCCCATTCTTTGCTCATGGCTCGGCTCCTCGATTTTGGTGGCGCCCATGCTGCCCAAGGCCGCCGGCCGGTGCAAGTAAAGGATGCCCATGGACCCCATCAGCCAGACATTTCGCGCCTACTGGCAAGACTTCCTCCACCTGACCGCCAAGGCCAGCCAATGTTTTGCCGACGCCGACTGGCACGGCCTGCAGCAGCTGAGCCGGGTTCGCTTCGAACGTCACGACCAGGTGGTCCATGAACTGGTGACCAGCCTCAATGGCAGCCTGCTGGATTGGCCAAGGCTCAAAGCCGGCTTTTTACAGGCCCTGAGCCAGCACCCGGCCAGGGAACTGGCTTTGACCTTCTTCAACTCGGTTTATGCCCGGCTGCAGCCGGGGGAGGACAGGCCCTTTAACGGCCGTGAATTTGCCCCCATTGCCCTGGCCCCTTATCTGCGCCTGCCCATGAAGCAGGACCTGGCCGCCGTCATGGAAGCGGTGCTCGACAGCGCCAACCTGCCCATGGCCCTTAAATACAAGGGCAATGCCGCCACCCAGTTGGCCCAGCGCCTGGCTCCCATGCTCAGCCGCAGCGACTACCCCCTGCATCTGGATGTGCTGACCGAGCCCTTCTACCGCAACAAGGGCTGCTACCTGGTGGGGCGCCTCAATACCGATCACCTGGCCATTCCCTTTGCCATCGCCCTGCTTAACCACAGAGGCCAGCTCAAGGTGGATGCCCTGCTCTTTCAAAAAGACCATTTGTCGGTGCTGTTTGGCTTTGCCCGCTCCGACTTTTTGTCCCTAAGCCCCACCCCCTCGGCCCAGCTGGATTTCCTGCGCTCTTTGATGCCTCATAAGCCCGCCTCAGAGCTCTATAACGCCTTGGGCTATTACAAGCACGGCAAGAGCCTGGTGATAAGTGAACTGGAAGACGCCCTGGCCCGCCAGGGGCGCTTTATCACCGCCCCGGGTATCGCCGGCCTGGTAATGATGGTCTTTACCCTGGAAGGGCAGGACCAGGTGTTCAAGGTGATCCGCGATCGCTTCGGGGATTCGAAATCGGTGACCGCCGAGCAGGTGGTAGAGCGCTACCACCTGGTGCAGCGCCACGACCGGGTGGGCCGCATGGCCGACACTCAGGAGTTTGTCGACCTGCGCCTGCCCCTGAGCCATTTCGATTCAGACACCCTGGCCGAGCTGACCCAAAGCTGCGCCAGCCGGGTGCGCATAGAAGGAGACTGGCTGCTGCTCAGCCACTGTTTCACAGAGCGGCGCATGACCCCCATGAACATCGCCCTAGGCCAGTGGCCGGAGCGGCGCCGGGATATCCTTCGGGAATACGGCCAGGCCCTCAAGGACATTGCCACTGCCGGCATTTTCCCCGGCGATATGCTGTTTAAGAATTTTGGGGTGACCCGTCATGGACGAGTCATCTTCTATGACTATGATGAACTTTGCCCCCTTAGCGACGTGACCTTTCGCGCCCTTCCCCCAGCCCAGTATGACCAAGACCATTTGTGCAGCGAACCCAGCGTCTGCCCCGGTGACGTATTCCCCGAAGAATTCCGGTATTTTCTGTGTGTGGGTGACGACGCCAAGGCCGTGTTGGGGGAGGAATTTGCAGAGCTGTTCAGCCCCGATTTTTGGCAGCAGGCCCAGCAACAAGCTCAGGCCCAGCAGCTGGGGGACTTCTTCCCCTACCCCAAAGCCCTTCGCTTCTAAAAGGGGCTTGCTGCTAGACTAACCATTAATAAAAACGATATGAGACAACAGGATGCGTAAATCTCTTGCCATTGCAGCAGCCCTTTTCAGCCTGACGGCGGCGGCCAAGGAGCCCAAGAACATTATCCTGATGATAGGCGACGGCATGGGCCCGGCCTACACCAGCGGCTACCGTTATTTTGCCGACGATCCCACCACCCCTGTGGTAGAAAGCACCGTCTTTGACCAGTTGCTAAGCGGCATGGCCAGCACTTACCCGGACGAACCCGACACGGTAGTGACCGACTCGGCGGCGGCCGCCACCGCCCTGGCTACAGGCCACAAGACCTACAACGGTGCCGTCGGGGTTGATCGCCAAAAAGTGGCTTTGGCCTCCATCATGGAAATCGCCAAACGCCAAGGCAAGAGCACCGGCATTGCCGTCACGTCCCAGATCAACCATGCCACCCCGGCCGCCTTCCTGGCCCACAACGAGAACCGCTCCAACTACAACGCCATCGCCGACGCTTTCTTCGATGACAGGGTGGACGGGCAGTTTCGCGCCGACCTGATGTTCGGTGGCGGCAGCCAATACTTCCAGCGCCAGGACCGCGACCTGGTGGCCGAATTCGAGGCCCAGGGTTACCACTATGTCCATGACAATGCCGGCCTGGCGGCCCTCACCGCGCTGCCGGCCCTAGGACTGTTCGCCGACGTGGCTCTGCCCAGCGCCATCGACGACAAACAGGGGCCAAGGTTGGCAGCCCTGACCGCCAAGGCCGCCACTCTCTTGGCCCAAAACGACAAGGGTTTTGTGTTGTTGGTGGAAGGCAGCCAGATTGACTGGGCAGGCCACGACAACGACATCGTTACCGCCATGCACGAAATGAAAGACTTTGCCGATGCCATCCGCTGGGCCAAGGACTTTACCGAAAGCCGCGACGATACCCTGTTGGTGGTCACCGCCGACCACAGCACCGGCGGCCTGACCCTGGGGGCGGCCGGCAAGTACCAATGGCGAGCCGACTTCCTGCGAAAGGTCCCTCATTCACCGGGTGTGATAGCCACCCGCCTTGGTCAGGAAGCGGAGCCGGTCAAAGCCCTGCCTGCCCTGCTGGGCTTTACCCCCGCCAAGGACGAAACCGAAAAGCTGATGAACGCCAAGGGTGAAGGTGACGAAGCCCTGGTCAAAGCCATCAAGCGCCTGATCGATAAGCGCAGCCTCACCGGCTGGACCACCACAGGCCACACCGCCATAGATGTGCCCCTCTTTGCCGCAGGCACCGGCAAGGAAGCCTTCCAGGGCTTGTTGGACAACACCGAGATCGCCAAGCGCCTGATCGCCCTGGTACAGCCAGGTACCCAGGGTTCAGAGCAGCTTGTTAAGGATAAACAGCAGTAATTTCAGGTCCCGCTCGCCGGCCCGGTTGAGGTTTTCCATAGCCCACTGAGCCGGCGCCTCCTCAGGCCCTATCTCGGCCTTGGCCAGCACCGCCTCCAAACGGGTCCTGGCCGTTACCAGCAATCCTTCTGCTACCGTTTCCTGTTCCTGGCCGTGGTCCAGATCCTGCAGGCCATAGGCGTACAGCATCACCGCCTGGCCCAGGTTCAAAGACGGCTGGGTCTGGGCCAAGGGCAGGTAGGAACGCAGCTGGCACTGCTCCAGCTCCTCGTTGGCAAGCCCTGACTCCTCACAACCAAAGACCAGGGCAAGACGCCTGACGGCACCCTGCTGCGCCAGGGCCTGGGCCTTGAGTTCGTTGGGTGTCAGATAAATGTGCTTGCCGCTGCGGGCCCGGGCCGTGGTGCCCACCGCCAGATCGCAGTCAGCCAGGGCATCCTTGAGCTGGTCAAAGGCCTGGATCTGCGCCATCACCTCCTGGGCGCCGTGGGCAACCCACTGGGCCTGGGGTGCCAGGTGCGCGTCCGACCCCACTACCCGTAACTGGCTGAAGCCCATGGTTTTAATGGCCCTGGCCGCAGCCCCTATGTTTTCTGGCCGGGCAGGCCTCACCAGTACGAAACAGATCTCCATCTCGCCACTCCAGATTCAAAAAGGGGAACAAGCTTAATGATTTACAGCGGTCTACACTAGAGTGGACCCAAGAGGGAGAGCCTGCTATGCACCTGAGTGATGAGATCCACAACCTGGTTGAACGCCTGCTGCTGGACGAGCTAAACCAGTCCCCCCCCGATCTACCCAGCGAAGAGTGGGCCGACCTGTGCTGCCTGGTGCTGAACAAGGTGCAACCCCGTTATGTGCGCCACGACGTGGACGCCCTCTACTACATGGGAGACGGCGATTGGGACAACCTGCGCCGCCAGATCAAGGCCGCCATCAAGGAGTCATTGGATTTCCTGACCAGCGAAGGGGCCCGCCACTAGCGGGCCAATGGCAGGGCCTTCAGACCCTGGTTGAGGATATCCCGCCAGCGTTTGCCCTCTGGGCTGCGACGAAAATTCAAAAAGAGCCGTTTGTCTTCCAACAAGCGGGGCGCCATCACCAGGTCTTCGGCGAAGGGTTTTAGCTTGTCGTCGTGGGCCAGCCAATAAGCCATCACCTGGCCGTCCACCACCACCGCATCCACCCGGCCATAGGCCAGCTTCAACAGGTTTTGGCGATCCGAATCGGCCAGGTCCACCTTTTGCAGGCCTGCGGCCACCGCATCATCGAAGGATTGGGTATTGACGTAGTCACGCACTATGCCGATGCGAAAAGGATAAAGGTCGGAGGGGCTTCGCCAGAACAGCGGCTTTTCACGACGATAGGCAATGCCCAGAGGGCCCGAGGCGATGCTGTCAGAGGTGTAATAGCCCTTATCCCTTTCTACGTCCTGGTACTCGGGCCCATAGGCCAGGTAGTCGGCGTCCTGATTGACCAGCAGCAGGGCACGCTGCCAGGGCAAGAAATGCACCTCCAGTTGGTGCCCCTGGGTGGCCAGGGCGTCACGGACCCGGCTGATCATGGTGCCCTGCCCCGGCAGCTGGGCACCGGCATAAGGAGGCCACTCCAGGCTGGTGATCTTAAGGACATCGGCCCAGGACAGGCTTGGCAGCAGCAACAACAAGGCAAGAATGGAACGCATCTAGGCTCTCCCAGGGAACTGCCTCTAGGCTACCCCAAGCGCCAAAGTAAATTAACTGTTAAATAACTTCTGTGCGCCCTGGCCAGGGCGCAACCCTTCAGGGCCGCCAGGGCACGGCTTTACCTGGGGCAAAGCCTTGAAATACCTGATTGAACCAGCCGCCAATACCATTACCCTGAGAGGGCAGTTGGAACTGGACATTCCGCCGCATTCCTTGACGTCTACCCACATTTTACGGCCGCCCTTCAGGTGGCCTTTTTTCATGGAAAAATTTCTTCGGGGCCGGAAACGAAAAAAGCCCCCGTTAAGGAGCTTTTTCTGAAAAAACTTGCGAAGCAAGTGGTGCCTAGGGCCGGACTCGAACCGGCACGGTTTTACCCGGCTGATTTTGAATCAGCTGCGTCTACCAATTTCGCCACCCAGGCAGTGACGCCGCATTATACGCATTTACTTAAAGGGTGCAAGTCTTTGCTAAGTGGTGAAATTTGCTACAATTTTGCTCACCTAGCCGGTGAGACTGCCCATGCCCGAATCTTTTCCAAGAGCCCCCCTGTGGCGCCGCCTGGCGGCCCTGGTCTACGACTACCTGCTGGGAGCCGCCGTGTTCATGCTGGCCCACTTCCTGGGCTTTGTGCTGTTGGCCTTGCTGGCCCTACTGTTCCCGGGCCTGACCCAGGGTTACCCGGATCTGGCCAGCTATATCAGCGCCAGCCATCTCTACAAAGGCTATCTGCTGCTGTGCGTGCTGGGCTTTTTCGTCTGGTTCTGGACCCATGGCGGCCAAACCCTGGGGATGCGCGCCTGGCGCCTTAAGGTGCAGCGCCAAGGGGGCGGCCGCCTGGGCCTGGGCCAGGCCTTGCTACGGGCCCTGGTGGGCCTGGGGGGCGTAGGCCTGCTGTGGATGCTGGTCAGCCGCCAGCGCCTGGCACTGCACGACCGCCTGGCCGGCAGCGAGGTGGTGGAGCTGAGCCAAGAAGCAAACAAGCTGAAAAACTGGCAAGGCCTATAAAGAAGGCCGCCCATTGGGCGCCTTCTTTTTCAGGCCGGCCTTCGCATCAAATAGACCGAGAAGCCGATAAAGAGTACCGCCGGCAGCATGGCCCCCAAGACGGGCGGCACCTGGTAGACCAGGCTCAAGGGGCCGAAGATCTCGCTGACCAAAAAGAAGCTGAAACCGGCAATGATCCCCAGCAGGATACGGGCGCCCATGGTGACCGAGCGCAAGGGACCAAACACGAAGGAACAGGCCAGCAGCAGCATCACCGCCAGGTTCAGGGGGGCCATCAGCTTGCGCCAGAAGGCCAGCTTATAACGGGAACCATCCTGTTTGTTGTTCTCCAGGTATTCCACGTACTTGCTCAGGCCGCGCATGGACAGGGCTTCAGGCTTGACCGTCACCACCCCCAGCTTGTCGGGGGTCAGCTCCGACGGCAGCAACATACTGGCACTGTCGGCAATGCGGGTGCTGTCGCTCTCCAGGAAGGTTTCCTTCACATCCTGCAGACGCCAGGCGTTGTGCTCCCAGAAAGCCCGTTCGGCATGGATAAGGCGCTTGAGCTGCAGGCCATCGAATTCATAGAGGGTGACATCCCCCAGCTCTTCGGCGTCCACCAATTGCTGGATATGCACAAAAAGGTGCCCGTCCCTGGCCCAGAGGCCGTTGGCGTCAGACAGCAAGGTGCCGCCCGACATGGCTTGGGTCCGCATATCCCTGGCATAGCGCTCGGCGCCGGGAGCCACGAATTCGCTCAGGGCCACGATCACCAGCATCAGCAAAAACACCGTCTTCATGGCCGAGAAGATAATGTCGAACTTAGACATGCCCGAGGCCTGCATCACCGTCAGCTCGGAGCTGCTGGCCATCATGCCAAGGCCGATAAGCCCTCCCAGCAAGACCCCCATGGGGAAGAAGATCTCAAGGTCTCGGGGCACGGAAAACAGCACAAAGAGGCCGGCGTCGGCAATGTCATAGACGCCCCGCCCCACGTATTTAAGCTGCTCGACAAACTTGATAAGACCAGACAGGCCCACCAATACCACCAGGCACAGCAGGGTGGTGGCCAGTATCACCCGGCCTATGTAGAGATCCAGGATCCGCATCATGCTCTCCTCAGCCAGCCGCGCACCTTGGTGCCCAAGGTCCGGCCTTTGACGATCAGCGCCACCCCGATAAAGAGCGCCAGGCCATGTATCCACCACAGGCCGAGGGAGATGGGGATCTTGCCGTCCTCCAGGGCGCGGTTACCGGCCAACAGCAACAGCAGGTAGCCAAGGAAAAGCCCCAGGGCCGGCATCAGCTTGGCAAATTTGCCCTGGCGCGGCCCGGTCTGGGCCATGGGAACGGCGATCAGCGACAGCAGCATGATGGCAATGGGCAACGCCATCCGCCATTGCAGCTCGCCCCTGGCGTCCACCGAGTCGTCCGCCAATAGGTCGACCAGCGGCAGGGCCGCCAGCTTGCGGCGGCGCTTTTGCACTTCCTGATCCCCAATCTGCATCTTGTAACTGCCAAAACGCACTTCCTGCAATGCCGCCTGGCCCGCTTCCCCTTCGTAGCGGTAGCCCTGGGTCAACTCCATGGTGTCGTTGCCCTGTTCGTTCTTGGCCACTTCCCCACCCTTGGCCATCAGCACCGAAGGCGACTGGCCGTCACCGGGCAGCTGGGCCACAAACACCGAATCGAGCTTTTTGTTGTCGATGTTTTCGATAAAGACCACGGCCCTGTTGTTGGCGGTGCGCTGGAAGCGCCCTTCCTGCAGGGTGGCAAGGCCGCTGCTGGACTGGGCTTTTTCAATCAGCTGGTATTCCTGTTCCATGGCCCAGGGGGCGAACCAGAGGGTGATAAAGGCCGAGATCAGGGCAAAAACCAAGGCCACGGCCAGGGTAACCCTGGCCACATACCACTCGGAGATACCGCAGGCATGCAGCACCGGCATCTCGTGTTCCGAGTACATGCGGCTGTGGGCCATCAGTATGCCGATAAAGACCGCCAGGGGCAGAACCATCACCAGCAGGGACGGCAGGTGCAAGCCTATGACCTGGGCCACCAGGGTGCCGGGAATGTCGCCGTCGGCGGCGTCGGAGAGTACCGACACGAACTCCCGGCTGACGAAGATGGCCATCAGCACCAGGGTCACGGCCACGGTAGACTTGAATGCTTCAGCGAAGAGGTAACGGAAAACTATCAAGAGAATGCCCTGTTTTCGCGAATATTTGCCATTTTACTAAAATCCGGCCAGATCCCCGACCTAAGACTTGTTTTTACAAGTTTAAGTGGCTTTAATCGACCTATCAGGCTTTATGACAGGTTCCGGCGGAAAAAATTTCAGGCGTTATCGGGCTTGATGGCCCAGTCAAATCAAGTGCCTGCATTATCCATAAATCCGCCGCCCTTGTCTTTATGACTCCAAGGAGTGTGCATGGAATTTAGCGTTAAGAGTGGCAGCCCTGAAAAACAGCGTAGCGCCTGCATCGTGGTCGGTGTCTACGAACCCCGCCGCCTGTCCCCTGTGGCCGAACAACTGGACCGTATCAGTGACGGTTATATCTCCAATCTGCTGCGCCGTGGCGACCTGGAAGGCAAGGTAGGCCAAACCCTGCTGCTGCACCATGTGCCGGGGGTCCTGTCCGAGCGGGTACTGCTGATCGGTTGCGGCAAGGAACGGGAGCTGGACGAGCGCCAATACCGCCAAATCATCCAAAAAACCATCGCCACCCTCAATGACACCGGCTCCATGGAAGCGGTCTGCTTCCTGACCGAACTGCACGTCAAAGGGCGCGACACCTACTGGAAGGTGCGCCAGGCGGTGGAAGCCACCGAGGCCAGCCTCTACAGCTTCACCCAGCTTAAATCCAAGAAGGAAGAGCCCCGCCGCCCCCTGCGCAAGCTCACCTTCAATGTGCCCACTCGCCGCGAACTGTCCCTGGGCGAAAAGGCCATCCGCCACGGCCTGGGCGTGACCAAGGGTATGGCCCTGTGCCGCAACGTGGCCAACATGCCCCCCAATATCTGCAACCCCGCCTACCTGGCCAGCCAGGCCCAGGAACTGGCCGCCAGCTATAACAAGCTGAACATCGAGGTGGTGGGCGAAGCCCAGATGGCCGAGATCGGCATGCATTCCTACCTGGCGGTGGGCCAGGGCTCGGAAAACGAGTCCATGATGACCATCATCCGCTACAACGGCGCCAGCGACCCTGCCGCCAAGCCCATAGTGCTGGTGGGCAAGGGCCTGACCTTCGACTCCGGCGGCATCTCCATCAAGCCGTCCGAAGGCATGGACGAGATGAAATACGACATGGGCGGCGCCGCTGGCGTGATCGGTACCATGGCGGCCCTGGCCGAACTGGACCTGCCCCTGAACGTCATCGGCGTGCTGGCCGGCTGTGAAAACATGCCCGACGGCAAGTCCTATCGCCCCGGCGACATCCTCACCACCCTGTCCGGCCAGACCGTCGAAGTGCTCAACACCGACGCCGAAGGCCGCCTGGTGCTGTGCGACGTGCTGACCTATGTGGAGCGCTTCGAGCCCGAGTGCGTCGTCGACGTGGCCACCCTCACCGGCGCCTGCGTCATTGCCCTGGGTAAGGTGGCCTCCGGCCTGATGTCCACCCATAATCCCCTGGCTCACGAACTGACCAACGCCGCCGAGCAGTCCGGTGACAAGGCCTGGCGCCTGCCGCTCTTTGACGAGTACCAGGAAATGCTGGAAAGCCCCTTTGCCGACATGGCCAACATCGGGGGCCGCCCGGCCGGCGCCATCACCGCCGGGGCCTTTTTGAGCCGTTTCACCAAGAAGTACAACTGGGCACACCTGGATGTGGCCGGTACCGCCTGGGTGTCGGGCAAGAACAAGGGGTCCACCGGCCGTCCCGTGCCGCTGCTGACCCAGTTCCTGTTGAACCGTGCCGGTGAAAAGCCCGAAGATTAACGACAGATTGTCTTAGCAAGGGCAGTCTGACTGCCCTTTTTTGCATTTGGAGCCCTTATGTCGACCGTCACCTTCTGCTCCTTGCCAGGGGACGACCTGCTGGCCTTTGCCTGTGAGCTTGCCGCCCACTTTCACGGCCAAAAGCAGCCGGTGCTGATCACCTGCCAGGACAGGGCCCAGGCCGAGGCCCTGGACGAGGCCCTGTGGATCAGGGAACCGGCGTCGTTTATCCCCCACAACCTGGCGGATGAAGGCCCCAAAAGCGGCTCCCCGGTGGCTATCTACTGGCCAGAGGCGCCCATGCCCCGAGGCCGGGCCGTTTTAATCAATCTCCATGAAGCCATACCCCATGTTGCGGTACAATGTGCGCAAATTTTTGAGGCCGTGCCGAACAGCGAGCCCCTCAAGGTAGCAGCGCGGGCCCGTTTCCGTGCCTACCAGCAGCAGGGCGCGGCGCCCAAACACATGACGCTCGCGGACTTTTTGGCGCAAACCCACTGAGATAAACCATGGACAAGACTTACAATCCTTCCGCCATCGAAGAGGCGCTTTACCAGGCCTGGGAAGAAAAGGGCTACTTCAAGCCCAGTGGCAACCTTGATGCCGACAGCTACTGCATCATGATCCCGCCTCCCAACGTCACCGGCAGCCTGCACATGGGCCATGCGTTCCAGCAGACCATCATGGACGCCCTGACCCGCTACCAGCGCATGCAGGGCAAAAACGCCCTGTGGCAGGTGGGCACAGACCACGCCGGTATCGCCACCCAGATGGTGGTGGAGCGTAAACTGGCCGCCGAAGGCCAGCCTGACCGTCACGCCCTGGGCCGCGACGCCTTTATCGACAAAATTTGGCAGTGGAAGGAAGAGTCCGGCGGCACCATCACCCGCCAGATGCGCCGCCTTGGCAACTCCGTGGACTGGGAGCGCGAGCGCTTCACCATGGACGAAGGCCTGTCGGGGGCCGTGCTGGAAGTCTTTGTCCGTCTTTATGAAGACGACCTGATTTACCGTGGCAAGCGCCTGGTCAACTGGGACCCGAAACTGCACACCGCCATCTCCGACTTGGAAGTGGAGAACAAGGAGCAAAAGGGCCACATGTGGCACCTGCGCTACCCCCTGGCGGACGGCGCCAAGACCGCCGACGGCAAAGACTACCTGGTGGTGGCCACCACCCGCCCCGAGACCGTACTGGGCGACACCGGTGTGGCCGTTAACCCCGAAGATCCCCGTTATAAGGATCTGATCGGCAAATACATCGTGCTGCCCCTGGTGGGCCGGCGCATTCCCATCGTCGGCGACGAGCACGCCGACATGGAAAAAGGTACCGGCTGCGTCAAGATCACCCCGGCCCACGACTTCAACGACTACGAAGTCGGTAAGCGCCACAACCTGCCGATGATCAACATCCTGACCCTGGACGCCCATATCCGGGCCGAGGCCGAGTGCGTCAATTCCGACGGCTCCGCCAACAGCGACTTGGACAACAGCCTGCCGGCCCAATTCCAGGGCCTGGAGCGCTTTGCCGCCCGTAAGGCCGTGGTCCAGGCCTTTACCGACCTGGGTCTGCTGGAAAAAGTCGACGATCACACCCTGTCCGTGCCTTACGGCGACCGTGGCGGCGTGGTCATTGAACCCATGCTCACCGACCAGTGGTACGTGCGGGTGGCCCCCCTGGCCAAGCCCGCCATCGAAGCGGTGGAAGACGGCCGTATCCAGTTCGTGCCCAAGCAGTACGAAAACATGTACTTCTCCTGGATGCGCGATATCCAAGACTGGTGCATCAGCCGCCAGCTGTGGTGGGGCCACCGTATCCCCGCCTGGTACGACGAAGCTGGCAAGGTCTATGTGGGCCGCAGCGAAGAGGAAGTGCGCGCCAAGCACAACCTGGCTAGCGACGTGGTGCTCAAGCAGGACAACGACGTGCTGGACACCTGGTTCAGCTCGGCCCTGTGGACCTTCTCCACCCTGGGCTGGCCCGAGAAAGTTGAAGACCTGAAAGTCTTCCACCCCACCGACGTGCTGGTTACCGGCTTTGACATCATCTTCTTCTGGGTGGCGCGCATGATCATGATGACCATGCACTTCATCAAGAACGATGACGGCACGCCGCAGGTGCCCTTCAAGACCGTCTACGTCACCGGCCTTATCCGCGACGAAGAAGGCCAGAAGATGTCCAAGTCCAAGGGCAACGTCCTTGACCCCCTGGACATGATTGACGGCATCAGCCTGCCGGCTCTGCTGGAAAAGCGCACCGGCAACATGATGCAGCCGCAGCAGGCCGAGAAAATCGCCAGCCGTACCGAGAAGCAGTTCCCCGAAGGCATAGTGGCCCACGGCACCGACGCCCTGCGCTTTACCCTGGCGGCCCTGGCCACCACAGGTCGCGACATCAACTGGGACATGCGCCGCCTCGAAGGCTACCGCAACTTCTGCAACAAGCTGTGGAACGCCAGCCGCTTCGTGCTGATGAACACCGAAGACAAGGACTGCGGCTTTGACGGCGGCGAGCTGGAGCTGAGCCTGGCCGACCGCTGGGTGCTGGGCCAATTCGCCGAGACCGTTAAATCGGTACGCCAGGCCATGGACAGCTACCGCTTCGACCTGGCCGCCAACGCCCTCTACGAGTTCACCTGGAACCAGTTCTGCGACTGGTACCTGGAGTTGACCAAGCCGGTATTGTTCAAGGGCACCGAAGCCCAGCAACGCGGCACCCGCCATACCCTGGTCACCGTCCTCGAAGCCCTGCTGCGCCTGATGCACCCGGTGATGCCCTACATCACCGAAACCATCTGGCAGCGGGTCAAGCTGCTGGCCGGTATCGATGCCGACTCCATCATGCTCCAGCCCTACCCTGAGTTCGATGGGGCCCAGGTGGATGCCACCGCCATGGCGGATCTGGAGTGGATCAAGGAATTCATCTTTGCCATCCGCAACATCCGCGCCGAGATGGACATCGCCCCCAGCAAGCTGCTGGAAGTGCTGCTGGTGAACGTATCCGACACCGACCAGCGACGCCTGGAAGAGAACCTGGGCTTCTTGACCAACATGGCCAAGCTCGAGTCCATCACAGTGGCCGACGGCGAACTGCCCCCCACAGTGACCCAGCTGGTCGGCACCATGGAAGTGCGTATTCCCATGGCCGGCCTTATCGACAAGGACGCCGAACTGGCCCGCCTTGGCAAGCAGCTGGAGAAGCTGGCCCAGGATCTGGGCCGGGTCGCCGGCAAGCTGAGTAACGAAAGCTTCGTGGCCAAGGCCCCGGAGGCCGTTATCGCCAAGGAGCGCGAGAAGCTGGCCGAGCTGGAAGAAACCCAGGCCAAACTCAAGGCCCAATACGCCAGTATTGAAGCCCTCTGAGCAAATTAAGGCCCGGCCATCATGGCTGGGCCTTTTTCTTGCGGCCCATAAGTGACTAAAGTAAAGACAGAACAACAACCTTAGAGGACTGCCGTGGCAAGCACGGATACCTTGCTTGAGCATCTGCCCTGCCCTTTGGCATGGCTGACAAAGGACGGAACATTGCTGGGTCACAACCCGGCTTTAGTCGATCTGGTAGGCGACCCCCAAGCCTTTTTCCAGGACGGCCTGGGCCGCCATTGGCCCGAGCAATGCCAGACGCTCCCCCATCATTGGCAGCAGGGCTTGCCAGGCAAAGGCCTGATACGCGTCCATGTCAGCGCTTTGGACGACAAGGGCGGCCTGCTGTTCTACCTGCAACCTGTGGTGGACCCCCACGGTTCGGTGCTCGATCTGCTCGCCCACCCTATTTTCGTGCAATGTCCCGACGGTAGCCTGCTGGCCTACAATCGCAGCTTCGCCGACTTCATGAGTACCAGCCAACCGCTGCTGGGCACCCCCTGCGACCAGCTGTTCTGCCAGGATTGGCACCAGGGCCTGGACCAGGGCCGTGACGCCCTGCTGGCCGGTTCAGGCCTGCCCCCGGGCAGGGTGACCAGCCCCGACGGTAAACTCTGGTGGGTGCAAAAACGCCTGTTGACCCAGGACGGCCAGGCCATAGCCCTTATCAGCGAAATGTGGGACATGACCCGCCAGTTGCAGATGGAAGCCGAACTGAGCGGCGACCGGGGCGACAAGCTCACCGGCCTGTCGTCCAGGGAGGAATTCCTGCAGCAACTGGAAGACCAGGCCCATGTGGCCAAGCGCATCAAGATGAAGATGGGCCTGATGCTGCTGGACTTGAAGAACTTCCAGCAGATCAACGATGACTTCGGCCATCAAGTGGGGGACGCCCTGCTCAAGGCCGTCAGCCAGCGGGTCCGCCAAACGCTACGAGAAACCGACGTGCTGGCCCGCCTGGAAGGGGACCGCTTCGCTATCATGGCGGTACACCTCAATAATTCAGAGGCCATGGCCCAGGTGCACCACAAGCTGGCCCTGGCCTTTGAGAAACCTTTTGAACTGGACGGCAAGCCGGTGCCCCTGGGCTTTAGGGCCGGGGTGGCCATTTACCCGGACGACGCCGAAAAGGCCGATACCCTCTTTAACAACGCCGAGCTGGCCCTGCACCAGCTGAAAAAAGACGGTGGCGAAGTGCGCTTCTATGATGAGCGCATCGACGCCATGGTGCGCCTGACCA
The DNA here is from genome assembly GCF_000299915.1 of Gallaecimonas xiamenensis 3-C-1. Lineage (NCBI taxonomy): Bacteria > Pseudomonadati > Pseudomonadota > Gammaproteobacteria > Enterobacterales > Gallaecimonadaceae > Gallaecimonas > Gallaecimonas xiamenensis. Next base: position 17,190 of record NZ_AMRI01000010.1, on the reverse strand, counting down.
GAGAGCTGGGCCGGGATCTGCGCGGCGCTGCCGAGCGGGGCGAGTTTTTCCTGCGCTTCCAGCCCATTGTCAGCGCCTACGGCAACAAACTGCTGGGAGTGGAAAGCCTGGTGCGCTGGCAGCACCCCAAGCACGGCATGCTGGTACCCCAGGAGTTCGTCTATATCGCCGAGCACGTGGGCCTTATTACCGAATTGGGCAGCCATGTGCTGGATCTTTTGAACCAGGAGCTGCATCGCTGGCTGGACTACGGCATCTACAACCTGTGCATGACGGTGAACATCTCCCCCCAGCAGCTGCGCACCCCCGAGCTGTTCGACAAGACCCGGGAGCTGCTGGCCGAGCTGGGTGGCCCGGACCAGTTCGACATGGAGCTGGAGTTGAACGAAGCGGCCATCCATAACGACGGCCAACGTTACGCCCAGCAGCTGCACGACCTGAAAAAACTGGGCATACGGCTGTCCATCGACGAGTTTGGCTCCATCAACGGGGCCCTTAACAACCTCACCAAGCTGCCCATAGACACCATCAAGATAGACCGGCATTTCATTGCCAAGCTGGGCCGGGACCCGGACGCCGAAACCCTGGTCAAGGCCATCATCCGCCTGGGTAAGGACCTGGGAATAAGAACCAGCGCCGTGGGGGTGGAAGAGCTGGAACAGCTCAATTTCCTGCGCAACGAACGCTGCGACCAGGTGCAGGGCTTTGCGGTGTCCGAGCCCATGAGCGGGGAAGACTTCATCACCTGGTACCACAACTTCAATCTGGTCAGGGGCGGTATCCAGCCCTGATAAAAACGGGAGCCAAGGCTCCCGTTTTTTATGACACCAGTTTAAGCCCCACCAAAGACACCACCAGCAGTGTTAAAAAGCCCAGGCGGGCCAGGCTGGCGGGGTCGTTGAAAAAAGCGATGCCCACCATGGCGGTGCCAAGGGCACCGATACCGGTCCAGATGGCATAGGCGGTACCCACAGGGATCTGCCCCATGGCTTTGGTCAGACAGTAAAAACTGGCCGCTCCCAGGGCGATAAAGGCCACAGTCGGCCACAGCTTGGAAAAGCCGTCCGACAGCTTCAGGCAGCTGGCAAAGCCCACTTCAAAAACACCGGCAAGAATAAGAAAACCCCAGGGACCCATAAAACACCTCCAACTATCTTCCCAGAAAGATATTTCGCCGTGATAATATCTTCCAAGAAAGATAAATTCAAGGAGTCTTCCATGGCCCGCAGCCGCGCCGCCTTCAGCGAACTCAAGGACAACTGGCAGGCCCATTGGCCCCAGGCCTGTGACCAATCCGGGCTGCTGGTGGCAACCCTCTACCGCTTGCAAGAATACTTCGCCCAGCTTGACCAGCAGGTGTTCGCCCGCTTTGGCCTGCAAGGGGCCGAGTTTGAAGTGCTGGCCACCCTGCGCTCGGTGGGTGCTCCTTACTGCCTCAGCCCCACCGAGCTGTACCGGTTGATGCTGGTGAGTTCAGGGGGCATGACCAAAATTTTGGCCCGCCTGGAAGACAAGGCCCTGATCAGCCGCCCCCAAAACCCGGAAGACGGCCGCTCACGGCTGGTGCAACTGACCGGCGCCGGCCAGGCCCAGGTAGAAGCCTGCAACCAGGCCTTGCTGGCCAAGGAGCACCTTGCCACCCAATGGCTGCAAGGGGATCAGCAGGCCCTTAGCGAGCAGCTGCAACAATGGCTTAACCAACTGGAAAGTCGTGGTTAATTGTCATCTAACCGTCACACCGTTGTCATAAGCACAAGGCCGGCGACAGCGACAATAGCCCCCCGATACTGGGCCTCGCCAAGGGGCCCTTTCAGAGGGAGTGTGCGGGTACATGGCGAAGTCAGATGCAGTTTTCTTCAAGCCTTTCACCCTGCTGGGCCGGCGCCTGGCGATAAGGCTCTCCATCACCCAGAAGGTGATGTTGGGCTTTTTGATGCTGGTGCTCTGCCTCTTGGTGGGCAGCCTGGTTACCCTGCTGGCCGGCCGGCAGATCCAAAACCAGACCAGCGCCATGACCGACAAGGCCACCCCCTTGGTGCTGCAGACCAGCCAACTGTCGGTAATACTGCTTAACGCCGATCGCCAGCTCAAGGCGGTGCCCGGTAGCCAGGACAGCCACTTGGCCATTACCACCCTCAATAATTTCGACGAGCTGCAAAGCGACTTCGACCAGGCCTTGGGGCGCCTTAAAACCCTGGCCTTGGGCTCGGCCGAGCTGTTGTCACTGATCGAACCCCTGGATAACCTGGACCAAGACTACTTCGCCCTTGGCAAAGAGCTGGGGCAAAAGCAGTTGGCCCTATTGCAAAGCCTTGACGACCTGACCCGAGCCCGCCAGGACTGGCACCAGGCCCTGGCCGAGGCCGGCGGCGACCCGCAATTGGCCGATGCCGCCCAGCAAGCCCTGGGGGCCGATGACAGCTTCGCCCTCTCCGGTCCCCGCAGGCTACTTGAAGCCGCATCACCAGCCTTGGCCGAACCCGCCAAACGTCTGCTTGATACCAAGGAAAACAGCCTGACCCTGGCCCAGGACGTGCGCGATCTGGCCGACCAGAGCGGTGGCAGTATCGATTACGCCATCGCCGTATTGGGCACGGTGGACCAGACCGCCCACGATAGGGTCACCCAAGGGGCCAAGGCGGTGCGCCAGTCCCTGTCTTTAAGTTTCTGGCTATCCCTGCTGACCCTGGGGGTGTCCCTGCTATTGGCCTTGGGGGTGGCGGTCAGCATCTACCGCTCCATCAAAAAGCCCCTGGCCGAGCTGCTGGCGGTGCAGGGCGCCGCCGTTCAGGGGGACATGACCCGCAGTGTCAACTTCCAAAGCCACAACGAGTTTGGCCTGCTCTCCAGCAGTACCAATCAGCTGCTTGAGCACCTGCGCCAGCTACTGGGTCAACTCAGCCAGGGCGCCCAGCAACTGGCCCAGGTGTCGGAGCTTAACCGCAACCAGTCCGTTGAAACCCGTCAGGCCCTTGAGCAGCAGCGCCAGCAGACCCAGCAGGTGACAGTGGCCATGACCGAGATGGAAAAGGCCGTGCAGGAAGTGGCCCAGGCGGCGGCCCTGACCCTGAGCCGAGTACTGGATATGGAGCAGGCGGTCGCCAAGGGCCAGACCCGGGTCAAGGACGGTATGGCCCTGAGCCAGCAACTGGCGGGCCAGCTCAGCAGCGCCGGCCAGGCCATAGACGAAGTAGAAAGCTTTTCCCAGCGTATCGGCGGCGTGCTGGACGTGATCCAGGGAGTTGCGGAGCAGACCAACCTGCTGGCCCTGAACGCGGCCATCGAAGCGGCCCGGGCCGGTGACCATGGCCGGGGCTTTGCGGTGGTGGCCAGCGAAGTGCGGGGCCTGGCCCAGCAGACCGCCGAGTCGGCCAAGACCATTCACGGCATGATAGACAACCTGCAGCGCAGCACCCAGGGCGCCGTCAGCCTGATGGCCCAGTGCCACCAGGAAATGGATAAGGGCCTGGAGCAAAGCCAGTTGGCGGCCCAGGCCATGGGGGATATTCAGGCCCTGATCCGGGAAGTGAGCGGCAACAGCGAGCAGATCGCCACCGCCGCCGCTCAGCAGCAGGCCACCACCGAAGACATAGCCCTGAGCCTTAGCCAGATAGCCGACATCACCGAGCGCAATCACCAGGGGGTGGCCGCCTTTACCGATTCAAGCCGCCAAATTGAAGATCTGGTGTTGGCCCAGGACCAACTGGTACGCCGCTTTCAGCGATAATCCCGGCGCAATACCTCCAATATCAAGGCCACAGCTTGGGGAGCCCGATAGGCGTTATGGTCGCTGGGCACCACCAACTCGGGCAGGCCGTCCTGGTGAGCGCTCTGGTAAGTCACGACACCGTCGAAGGCGCAGCCGTCCCTAGCCTCTTCACAGCCCGCTACCTGATTGCCGATCACCGACCAGCCGGCAATGCCCTTGGCCAGGGGCAACGCCGCCAGGCGGCCCAGCAAGGGATGGTCGGCCCGCAGCACCTCCACGCTGGAAGGTCGCCCTTGTTGCAGGTAGGGGCGCATCTCGGGCCTGACCAGGTCCTGCTCCTGCTCGGTAAAAGAAAAAGCGCTGAACAGCTTTTTGGGCAGGGTCACGAAAAAGGCGGCCAGCCGCGCCAGCCAGGAGCGGGATACCGGCGCCCCCCGGTGGGGCGTATCCAAAAAGAACACCTTGTCGACCCCACTGACCGGGCTAAACGCCAGGATCTGCCGCGCCTCGTCCACCTTGCTGCCCAGGCGCTGGCGCACTTGTGGATAGGATTGGGTAAAGGCGGTATCCCACAGCGCCTCTTTTGGGTCGCTGGCCAGCAGTTTGGCGATAATGCCTCCCATGCTGTGCCCTACCAGGGCCAGCTGTGGCTGGCGCCCAGCCTGATGAAAAGGTGCCAGCCTGGTCTCAAGCTGGCGGCGGATACGGGCGGCGTTGTAAAAGGGCGGGCCGCCGGTTTCATAATAAAGGTGCCACACCTGCACCCGCTCGCGCAGCACAGGGTCGTGCAGTATGCCCAGGGTCAACTCCCGCCAGATAAGGGGGCTGGAGTTGAGGCCGTGGATCATCAGCACTATGTCCTTGTCCAAGTCCAAGGGCTGGATCTGGAAGATGCCAAAGTGCTGCTCCTTGTCGGCCGCGAAAAAACCGGCCATCTCGAAATTGTCGATGTAAGCCGCCCCCAGCAGCGCCTCGTAGCCCAGCCCTAAATCCTTACAAGCGCCTTGGGGCAGGGGTTGGCTCAGGGGTAAATAGGCTTGGAAATAGCGTTCTGCCCCCTCCCCTACCGGTAGCCAGGTTACCGGTTCAAAGACCCCTTCCACCGGATAAAAGGGCTCGGTACTGGCATCCCTGGGCCTGAACCTGTAGCCCAATGCCCCGAGGCAGCCGGATTGTTGCCGGCCCTGGGGCGCCAGGTTGTAGCCGAGACAGGGCCCCTGACATTGCACCTTCAGCTGGCAATCCTGGCCCGCCAGGCAAGCCGGCAGGCTGGCGGCAAGCAGGCGGTTAAAAAGGCCTGGGTGCTCAGCCGGGCCCTGGGCCAGGGCCTCTGTCAGGGGCGCTCCCGGCGCCAACCACCCCAGAGCCTCGGCCTCAGCTTGCAGTTCTGGGTCAGGGGGCGAACTGGCACAGGCCGCCAACCCCAGCAGTAATAACAGGTAATAGCAACGCATGGGCCTTCTCAAAATCCCAAATATTTCACTACTTTAGATTATCTTTTAGCCTCTGCACCAGCTTGGCTGACCGCTGGCCTTATCCGCAGCGACACTGGGCCTGATTGGCCTTGGGCTGCCAGGGGCTGCTTTGCTAAAGTGCCGCCTTTTGTTGCCAGGAGGCCCCATGAGCCAAGCCCAGTCCACCCAGGTTACCAGCACCGGCCTGGGCGAGTTTTCCCTCGCCATCGGCGGCCTTGCCATCGGCACCGGGGAATTTGCCGCCATGGGCATACTGCCGAACCTGGCCCAAGGCATAGGGGTGGACATTCCCACTGCCGGCCATACCATCAGCGCCTATGCCCTGGGTGTAGTGGTAGGCGCCCCGGCCTTTGCCCTGCTCTGTGCCCGGCTGCCACGGCGGCTGTTGCTGGTGATGCTGATGGCCGTGTTCGCCCTTGGCAACCTGCTGAGCGCCACCATGGACAGCTACCTGCCGCTGATGGCGGCCCGCTTTGTTTCGGGTCTGCCCCATGGTGCCTACTTCGGGGTAGCGGCCTTGGTAGCCGCAGCCATAGTGCCCCACCACCAAAGGGCCTCGGCAGTGGGGCGGGTGATGTTGGGGCTGAGCGTGGCCAATGTCATTGGGGTGCCCCTGGCCACCTGGGTAGGGCAATGGCTGGGCTGGCGCAGCCTCTTTGTAATAGTGGGTGCCCTGGCCCTGATCACCGCCTTGGCGGTGCAGCGTTTTGTGCCGCAAGTACCGGTAGCCGCCGATGCCGGCCTGCGCAACGAATTGACCGCTTTTAAAGAAGGGCAGATCTGGCTGACCCTGCTGGCTGCGTCCATCGGTTTTGGCGGCATGTTCGCCGTCTACAGCTACATTACCCCGACCCTGACCCAGGTAACGGGGCTGAGCCAGGGTAGCGTGCCCTGGCTGTTGTCCATATTTGGCCTTGGCAACATTGCCGGCAGCCTGGTGGGGGGCAAATGCGCCGACAAGTCCCTTAAGGGCACCATACTGGGGGCCTTTATCTGGAGCGCCTTGGCCCTGGGGCTCTTTGTGTTTGCCGCCCATGCCCTGTGGAGTACGGTACTGCTGGTGTTCTTTATCGGCTGTGGCGTGGCGGTGGTGCCGGCCATGCAAACCCGCTTGATGGACGTGGGCAAAAAGGCCCAAACCCTGTCCGCCGCCCTCAACCACTCGGCTTTTAATATCGCCAATGCCAACGGTGCCTGGCTGGGCGGCCTGGCCATCTCTGCCGGCCTTGGCTGGACCGCCACCGGCTGGGTAGGTGCCCTGTTGGCCGCAGGGGGCCTGCTGGTGATGCTGCTGGCCTTTGCCCTGGACAAGCCCGCCAAGGACTAGCCAACAAAAAGGCCATCCGAGGATGGCCTTTTTTCAGTGCAAGGCAGCGCCTGCCTGGCCACCTTGGCTATTGCGCTCTAAGGCCCGGCCGCATTGGTAAAGGCGACTGTAGTCAAAGAAAACCCCCGCCAGTTCGTCGCCATTGCTGCTGAATCTACCAAGGGGCTGCTGTTCGCAGCGGGCCTGGAAGTCCGCCGCCGCCAAGGGGCTGGCGTACTTGAGGGCAAAGTATTGCAGGCTTGCCTTGCGCGCCTCTTTCAAACAGGCCTGCTGGGCTCCCTTATCGGCCAACTGGTGGCGGCGGCAGTACAGCAAAGCCCCCTCTTCCACCATGTAGGCGTCCCGGATATAGGCCTTGAAGGTCTTCTCCCCTTGGGGGAAATGGCGGGTCTGGCTGAGCAGGGCCTGGGTGTCGACAATACACAGATAAAGCCGCTTATTGCTGACCCGGCCGTCGGGTTGCTGGACCTTGTGCCGGCAAAGCCGTTCCAAACGCTCACTGCGCCCGGCCTCAAGCCGGGCCAGTTTCCAGTTCAGCAGCTTGTCCGTGTAAGGTGACAAGGCGCTGTTGCAGTGCGCCGTCGCTGCCGGGGTTGTCCTGGCATCACAATAGTTGCGCTGGTCCCCTTGGGTGGCCGCCTGGTAAACCACCGTCTGGCGTGCCAACTGGTCGGCCCTTCCCGACTCGGCCGTGCTGATGCCCTGGCAAGCGGTCAACAACATAGCTGGCAGTAACAGCAATCCCCTTCTCATCCTCAGCCCCTCTCCTGTCCTTTGGCCTCAGGGGTTAGCGCCCCTTACTGACGAAAAAGCGACCTGGTAGCCAGCCAGCTTGAACCGGACGATGAGGAGAAAAGGCCAAGGCGCCAAGCATGGCGAAGTGCCCAATAAAATGCATTAACAACGCCGGGGCGGCGGGGCTACACCGGTATTATCAGCTCAGCACCAGCTGCGCCACTTGCTGGCCGCAGCCTCGTTGGCATCGCTCCCCTGGTTGATACCGGCTGTGTGGACACACCTCGAATTCAAGCTTCATGGTTACTCAGAAGATGGGCGTTCTTTATTTTCGGCGAAGAAGGGGCCAATGCCGCCAGGGCGCTGCTTAACCGCCTGAAATTCAACGGCAGTAAGCTGACGCTACCGGCCTAGCGGCCACAAAAAAGCCTCCCGGTGGGAGGCTTTTTCACAACTGCGCCCTTACAGGGTGAAGCTGTAATCCAGGTAGTATTCGGCGCCGCATTTGGCGGTAAATTCTTTGTCTTCCATCATCGCCTGGGGCTTGCCGTCGCCCTTGATCAGGCTTATCCAGTGGCGCATGGCGGCCATGCTGGGGGGCAGGGCCGGGCCCTGGCTGAAGGTGGTACAGCTTTCCAGTTGGATATCTTCAATCTCCACCAGTTCCACGGCGCCGCTGCCCTTGCGGCACCCCAAAGACAACTCCAGGTGGCAACCGCTGCCATCGCGCAGCAAGATGGCGCAGGGGTCTTCCTTCTCGCCGGTAAAGGCCACGAACTGGCTGGCGTCTTTCAGGCCGTAATGGCTGCCGTCTTTGAAGTAGGCCAGCAGGTGGTGGTAATCGATGACGTAGCAGGTTACGTCCTGGTGGGAGCCGGCATCGAGGGGGAACAGGTTGTCCAGCACCGCTTTGGCTTTGAGCTGCTTCTCGCTTTGCTCGCCGGCGCTCACCGCTTCCACCGCAAAGATGGCCTCGGCGATAACGGGTTTGTGCTGGTCGTGCAGGTCTGTTCTGTTCAATGCGGGCATGTTCATTTGTGGTTACCTCGTTGAAAGTGTCCTCGTTACTGGGCAGTTGCCCACCTGATTTTTCTGCCGCCAGGGCTTTTGAGCGGCTTGTTTTGTAGCCTAGCCAAATCCTGACTATAATTTGACAACAAAAATTTCACAGTGTGAATTTTACAAAATGGCAGTGTCAAAAAGTCTGGTAAGGCAATCCCACTTCCTCGGCACCAAGGTTAGAAACCTGCGTAAAAGCAACAGGTTAACCATGGAAGACCTGTCATCGCGCTGTATCCGAATCAACCCTGAATACGCGCCGTCGGTGTCTTACCTGTCGATGATTGAACGGGGTAAACGGGTGCCAAGCGTGGAAATGCTGGAGGTGATTGCCGAGGTTTTTCAAAAAGATGCCAAGTGGTTTTTGGACAACGAACCCGAGCAAAGCAGCGAGCTGACCCCCGACAAAGGCAGCCGTGGCGGCATCAGCGGTATGGCCCTGGAGCCGGGCTTTTTGTTCTCCAACGAGATTTTGCAAATCGCCATTCCCGAGATGCTGTCGCAAACCGGTATCACCGGCCGCCAGTTCGCTCACTTGCTGATCCGCGCCCACCAGGAAAACCTGCAAAACCACTTCCCCAACCTGGAACGTGCCGCCGAAGACATAGGCCAAAAACGCCTTAACCTAGCGGTGGACGACTTGCTGGCCATGGCCAAGGCCCAGGGCCTGAGCATCCGCTGGGTAAAAAGGCCCCCAAAAGAGGTGGTGGATGAGCTGGGCAACAGCGCCAAGCAGTTGGTGACCTCCTTCTTCGAGCCCCCCGGCACCCTCTACCTCAACGAAGTGCTGCGCCAATACCCCACCCGCCTCAAGTACGACTTGGCGGTGTATATCGGCCACAAGGTGCTGCACAGCACCGACACTTTGCAAAGCGTGCTAGCCATCGGCAATACCCAGCCCTGGGAAGAAACCCCCGACAGCCAACCCACCTCCGATCTCAACGCCCAGGACATACTGCAAGCCTGGCGGGATTTCGAGTCCAGCTTCTTCGCCGGCGCCCTGTTGTGCCCCAAGGTGCCCTTTCGGCAACTGTTGGACCGCAACGGCTACGAGATAGACGTACACACCAAGGCCGGGGTGTCGCCGTCGGTGGCGATGCGGCGGATGACGGTGGTCTCCCCCTACCCGCACTGGCACTACTTCGACGCTTACGGACCAGGCAAACTCAAAGCGGTGTACCGGGGCAACGGCATCCCTCTGCCCTGGGGCAACATGCGTAAGGTCAACGACCCTTGCCAGCATTGGGCGGTATTTCGCCGGCTCAGTGAAGCCCAGGCCAGCAGCCAAAGCTCGGCGCAGATCTCCATTCTCAACGTCGGCGACCAGCCCCGCATTTACTGCTGTGAATCGGTGAACGTTATCGACCCGGCCGGCAACAACCGGGTGCTGTGCGCCGGTATCGACCTGCTACCCGCCCTCGCCGCCCAAGGCTTTGCAGCAGACGCCATCGCCCAAGAACTCAAAGCCTCCTGCGTGAAAAACGGCGGCAGCACCGCCATTCCCAACCCCATCAAAAAAGAGCTGCGCACCGTCGCCAAGATTTTGAATATCAACTGGATAGAAAGAGGCATAGACACCGAAGCCCGCCTTATCTGCTCCCGAGGCGCGGTCTGCCCCAGAAAGCCCAGCTGCTATGCAGGGTGATTTACCTATTGGTGTCAGTGAGTTAGGCTGGAGTTCAGTTTATGGGCATGCCCAAGGAACGGGACAGCGTAGGGCTAGCAGGGAGGATGGAGCCCGTGAATCCAAGGGCGGTAGCGTGCCTTGCCAACACGGTTTATTGTTTGCCGATCACGGCACCGACGAACGGGTTTTCTTGCTTGGCCAAGAAAAGAACCAAAAGAAGGCACCCTGGCGTTAAGCGCCCTTCGGGAACTTCACTTCCCGTCGTTTACCGCTGGTGCTGCACAGGGTGCCCAGCCCCTTGTTGGATAAGTCGTTCCGTTCAGGTTTCTGGATGGGCACACAGTATATCCAGGCGCACTGTGGAAATTAGGCACCTTTATTACGAATGCCAGGCTCGTTTATCCCGGCAGGCACTAGCTACGCAACTGATTAAATTGGATTTTTTTGGTGGTCCGACTTCAAGATATGAAGCCGGTCCGATCAGCAAAAGAAGCCGGCGCGTTTTCACGCAGGGTGATTGATGGCGTCGTATAAATCACTAGGTAAATCAATTAGTTAAAATCACTATCCCAAATGATCTGATGAGTGAAAACGAGCCGGATTCATAACTATTGTTATGGCTACAAAGGAAACTAGGGTGCAGCATTTTTTATTTGCTTCTCCAAGCACAACAGACAGAAATGTTTTGAATTCAATTTCTAGTTTGGATGAAGTATGTGAAGGGTTTTTCGAAGTATATTTGTCTGGGCTAGTTGAGCTAAAAATATTGTTTAGTCTTATAGGTATCAATAATGTCACGGAAGAACCGCTTCCACGAAGTGATGATTTCGCAAGCGTAATCGACATTTCGCAATATAAAATACCAGAGTTTTCTACAGAGGATTTTGAAGGGTTCTACGAAAAATGGCTACAGGCAACTGGAAGAGAATCCACTATGGACGAATACGGGCAACTTGTTTTCTTGCAAAGCCAAAGCAAAATCTGGAATAGTCGCCCCAGCAAGGTTGTATTAAGTGAAAAGCCATAACAAAGCAAGCAAGCGGGACAATTGTTACGCTTCGCTTCACAATTGCCCCTTCTCGCGGTGTTAAATTCAAAATGTATGGAGTGAAAATGTGGGTGGGTTACCAATTCCAAAACCCTCCATTCTTGATAGCTGCAGTGTCGTAGGTATCGAAGGTGGAAGGAAGGTATACAAGGATGATGCAGAGAAAATTTACTATACCTGGGACTCACTCCATGGTGAGTTAGAAGTGTTTAATAAGAATGGTCGTCACTTAGGCGCAGCGTGTCCTCAGACCGGTGTTATTTTGAAGCCCGCCGTAAAAGGCCGCAGGATTAGTAAGCAAAACTAGGAGATGAAGATGAGTTTTGTCGATTTGTGTCTCGATGGTGACGTCCTAGAAGATGAGATTGATGATTTTGTAGAGCGTTGGCATGAAGATGAAGAAACTCCTTTGGAGTTACATGACTACCTGGGAATGACGTGGGAAGAGTATTCTGCGTGGGCAACTAAGCCCTCAATACTTCCTTTCATCCTTTCAGCAAGAAAGAGAGGGACAACTTTTGATCAAGAGATGAATCAAGAAAGGTTGGCTTTAGCTGCACGTGCTGAAACGGCTGAAGAAGCAAGAAAAATGGAATCTTGGCTGAAACTCATTGGGAAGCTCAAGTGAATCCAGTTGAAAAAATGGCCGCACGCGTACTGTCAAGACACAGGCTACGACCGCCATATGACTTGGAAAGCTTGGTAAGTGAATATGGGCAAATTGAATACCATTCGTTTCCTATTAATGCGGATGGAATAACTGTAGGGATTGGTGGGGAGACCAAGCCTAGTATTTTGATAAATACACAACTGCCTGTTACTCGGCAGAAATTTACACTTGCACATGAGCTCGGCCATATCATTATTCCGTGGCATACCGGAACAGTCGTGTCTCATATCGATAGCATTTTGGCTGATCTTGAATATAGAGAAATGGAGTCGGAAGCCAATCAGTTTGCCTCTGAGCTTTTGATCCCTCAGTTATGGCTTTTGGAGATAAAAGAGGATTTCAATTCCATTGAAGGTTTCATCAATAGAGTGCTAGTAGATACTGGCGTTTCTCGAGACGCCGTTTTAATTAAAATTTTCAACGTGTTGGATATTCCGATTGTATGTGCGCATGTAGACATATTTGGTCAAGTAGAAAAAGTTTATAGAACGAAAAGCGCTCCCAACGGTGCTAATTTAATTGGTAAAAATCCGTTCGCTGAAAAAATCTTCTCAACATACAAAACCGAAGAAGAGTTTAGCTTGGGAGATCGTGACTACAAAGCCTGGGTTTTTGATAACTTGGATGTGAAAGAAACCGATGATAGGCCTTGGAGAGATATCCTTAATCAGATATTAAGTGAGACGGCTAGCGAAAGCTTGTTGCAAAGCGTAAACGCTACTATGGCATCGAGATATAATTCCAATAAAGGAAAAAGCGAAACTGAAATATGCTCTAGGATAATACAGTCATATGATGGAGTGAAAAAATTTGAAAAGATAGCAGCGCACCCTTTGTTTTCACAGTATGTGATCAAGAGAGTGAGAGAGCTGAATATAAGAAATAAAATTTAACAATCGGCTGCACAGCGACCAGCTTTTAATAACAAGAAAAATATAAAGGAGAAATATAAAAATATAAAGGACACCCATCTTTTGAGTAACCGTAAAAATAGAAATAAAGGACATCCATCTTCTGAGTAACCAAAGTCCAATTTTTTCAATGCATTGCCTGTGCAGTATTAATCAGCCTTAAAGGGTATTTTTTAAACACTGATACCGCGTTTTGTCGTTAAAAACGCAAATCCAAGGCGAGCGGGATTATCAGCGGGTGCCGAAGGTCTGTGAGTGTGGTGGTGCGGGGAAAGTTAAGCGGCTTTTATCGGTGGGCCGACCACGTGTCGTCGATGATGGGCTTTGGCGTAGGCACTTTGGGCCTGTTTGTGCCCAATCACAGAGCCTCGGGAAAGTTGATGTTGGCCAAGGGCGATAAGGAAGCTGTCGGCATCAAGACCTAAGCGTTCCAAAATGGCAGGGGTTTCTGGGGTGATAAAGCCGCGCTTGTCTGCTCGTTGTGCCCGACCAGTCCAATCCACCAGCGCCAAGTAATCGGCCAGCGCAAAAGGAATACCCTTGGGGCTGTCTTTAAACTGGGTAACAAAAGGCAGTAACGCTGGCTTGCTGTCGTCTTCAGTATTAAGCCTTGCTGACAATGGCACATCTGCTGAGGCTTCAGGGGTATCCACTATCTTGGCGCGAAGGAGATTGAGGTCGACATAGGCCATGCAAGCCAGTAAACCGGCTTCATCCAAAATGACTTGCGACTTAAAACATGATGGGATGGGTGTCTTTTTTCTTAAAGGACGTATATGGATGTCCCGTATTTTGCAACTGTCGATGAAAAGCGGTTTGTGAGCGGTTGTGGAAATACATGTCCTTTTTTTACTTTTTTCTTTTATTTTTATGTGAACCTATGAAATTCAAAATAACAGAAATCTACGGCGTAGAAATTTGCAGGGATGGAGGATCTTATTCCTTATCGTTCAAAGCGGATGACGGCGACTGGTACGAGTTTTTTGTCCAGGTTAAAGAAATTGATAGCACAGAGTACTACGAGCCAAAAATGTATAAGGGCGGTGTAGATGGTGGGGGGGTAGTTAAAGAATATAGCTGGAAAAGTGCACGCGAGTTTCTCTCAAAAATACAGTGCCAGGAAGAAAGGTTTCCAGAAATTATTCGACTCGTAGATGCTGGCGGTGTACTCACATAAAAAGCAGCTAAATTAGTTATTGGACCTCACCCGCTTTAATGGACTGCATCACTTACTCCCCCAAAGGGGAGCGATAAACGCATACAAAACTTGAAATGCACACAGCAACACTGGCCTAAATACGATATAACAACATCATTTTCCGAATCTTATAGGTTAACCCAGGCTCTTAAGTAGCCTGGGCTAATAAATATCACCGTTTTCGTAAACCTATGTATTCAGACTAGATTTTATAAAAACTATTCCGCTACGTAACTAAAACACCCCAAAAATACTGGATCGTCGGAAACTTCTCTCTTCACTTTGCTCGGGTTATATTCGAATTCATACTGAACTATGACCCAACGTGCTTCTGACAATCCTTTTTCCCTAGCCCTATCTAATGCATCTATCATGAAGGACTTAGAGTAGGAAATGTCTTCAAGCAGCTCCTGTAATGTCACTAAATTAAAATCAAAACAGTTAGCTTCTTGATTATCTAGTTCATAATATCCAACACCACACAAATCCTGTAATGCATCTAGCTCTTCAGGGTCATTGGCATTGTCTGTTAATCCAACCCAAATAGATACTACTCCTTCCTTTTCGAATTCTTGGGTGTAGTAATCGTCTTCATCAGAGTAGTCTTTTAACGACATATCATTGCCTGTTCAAATAAGTGAAAGCTCATTTCCTCGAAAAACCTCGATTTCTTTAGATGGGTATCTATTATTTTTCCACTTCCCCTTATCTTCTATATTTCTATGTTTTTTTCTAAAAAATTTAAATACTTCGGGTCATCTTCCATGAAGATATCCATGCCAGCTCCCATGTATACTCTTGTCAGTTCATCAGCTGCCTTACTCATTTTCCCTTGCTCAAAATACATTTGGCCGAGTCTTAAGTGTATAAATGGATTTCCTAATCCCTTCGGGCATTGAACAGCATTATAGAAACATTTAAAGCATTTATCGTAATTACCCAAACGAAAATGAATATCACCAACAGCAACATATATCCACGTAGCTGCTTCCCAATTATTTCTTTTTTCAGGTAATAACTTTAGCGCCGAAACATACTTCGACCTTGCCTCTTCTAACTTATCTAGCTTAATCAATTCATCGCCCTGCTTACAGAGCAAGGTAATATCAGCATACAATCTATCTGGCAATCCAGTCATTTAACCCTCTACTCAATTTCATCTATGTCAAAGACATGAAATCTTCTCAATATCTGTCGCCTCTGGTAAGTATCTTAATCTAGGTGATGCGCCTTAACTTCGATTAATACTCAATCGTTCGAGTGTATAGTTATCTAGCTGAATATAATAATATAAAGGACACCCATCTTCTGAGTAACCATAAAGAGTGGGCCAGAGGAATGTCCTCTTTGCCACTTCAATACGCTTTGGACGATGCTGGTTTCACGCTGACACAGCGTTTTTCTGTTAAAAAACGCAAATTAGATGCGATCGAGATTATCAGCGACTGCTGAGGGTATGTGGATGTGGTGCTGTAAGGGGATTAAGCGGCTTTTATCGGTGGGCCGACTACTTACCGTCTAGGCAAAGAAGGCTCCGGCCACCCCTAGGCAACCGGAGCCTTGATACCCTATTTACAGCGACTTGAGGAAGCTCAGCAACTGCTGGCGCTCTTGCGCACTGAGCGCTGCAAAACGCTGTTTACTGGTTTGCGCTTCTCCGCCATGCCACATAATGGCCTCGGTCAGGTTACGCGCTCGGCTGTCGTGCAGATATCCAACAGGTGTGCCCGCCGCAACATATTCGGTGTAGCCAATGCCCCACAGCGGTGATGTGCGCCACATGCTGCCCGTTGCCAAACCTTCTTGAAAGCCATCGGCCAACCCGTCACCCATATCGTGCAACAGCATGTCGGTGTAGGGCTTTATCGTCTGATTGCGCACTTCGGCAAATTCTGACGTGTTGCCGGTTTGCAGCTCCACCACATGGCAACTGCTGCAACGGATATCGGTAAAGAGTTTCTCCCCTTTGGCTATCGCATCTGGGTCGACATCCAGATACGGCAAGGGGGTTACGCCTTTGGGAAAGCCACTGACCAGGCTGCGCTGCGCCGGGACGCCCAGCAGCTGCAAGTACTGGGTCATGCGCTCGACCGCTTCGGCAGAAAGCCCCATATCTAGCCCATCACTGGCATTACAGTGGGCAGAGCCTGCCAAGCACAGCCGATTGGGGTAGACCGGTGAGGTGACCGACATATCCAGCAATGCTGCGTTGGTTACTTGATGGCGCAAGCTGACTTTACCGGCCTTCCAGCCATAGCGGCCGAGATGTACTTCGCCGGTTTCTGGGTCGTAGCCGTAGTTTGCTGTGCCTTTCACGCCATCTTCGTCTGGGCTGGTGCGCACCCGAGATAAAATCTCGGCATCGGGGATGGCTTCGAGCAGCCCCATGCCGATCATCGGCTGCGCCGCACGCAGTGAATAGACCGCAGGCGCCGGCCCCTCGAACGCTATCTTGGGTTTTCGAAGCGCCACCACGGTGCCATCGGCCAAGGTTGCTGAGGAATCGTCAAACCCTTCCAACCAAACCCCGGTGCCCCAATTTTGCGCTTCGCCGGTGGTTACTGAGCGGGCGTTCATCTGTACCGCAAGGCCGTAATGGCGGTCTGGCCAATAGGTGCCATCGACGGTGGATTCGGCGGTGCGTACCGCCATGGTATCGAGCCGCTGATTAACCACCGTTGGCGCTGCACTGCGGCCATTATTGATGTGGCAACCAAAACAGGAAGACTGGTTGAAGCGTGGCCCCTGCAACGCCATGCCCGCATCGTTGCGGTCGTTATCCGGCTCGTTGTGCTCGCCAGTCCACAGGTTGGTATGGATCCAACGGCGCCCTTCCACAAAGCGTTGCATGTTTTCCATGGCAATGGTGGTTTGCGGTTGCTGGAACATAAAAGCGGCATTATCGGCGTAATCGTAAGAAATAGAGCCCGTGCCGCCTTGCAGTGTTTCCTTGGGCAGTGGCTCGTTTTTCAGCCGTGGCTGCACCCCATACCAAGGCCGCAAACCTTCACCCATGACGTAAGTCAGCTCATTGGTGTAGTAACGATAACCGTGGCTGTCGCCCAGAGAATCCATGATCTCGCGGGTGGTAAAAAACGAGCTGGAAAACTCCAACACATCGCCTACTTCCAACGGACGAGCGTCGATGGTTTTACCGTTCGGCACCATGACGCCGTTGGCGTCGGGTGAATTGTCGCGATGGCCCGGAAAGGTATCAAACAACACACTGCAACCGTCGTTTGCACCAATTACGCCGCCATAGCCACTGTCGGGACGCAGCAACACACCATTAGCGGGTTTAGCCACTACCGGGCAGGGGGCACCATCGGTCAAATAGGTGGAGTCATCCAGCAAATCACCCGGGCTCATCCAGCCATAACCGGTCACATAGGGATTATCAAAGCCACGAACAAAGACATGCCCGCCGCCTT